>JAITKC010000248.1 GCA_031278665.1 Bifidobacteriaceae bacterium
TCGCCAACGTCGCGGTCGCCGCGATCCAGGCGCCCAAGGCGCCCAAGGCGGCCAACCGGCGCCGGCCGGCGCGACCAGGCGGCATCGGGCGCGGCCGCGCGAATGGCCGGGCGGCCGGGCCGGGCGTCCAAGCGGGCGCGGGCCGGCCAGCCCGGCGGCGGTCAGCGCGACTTGGCCGCGGCATCGGGCGCCTCCTTATTTGACTGGTCGTCCGAACGCCCGGCCGGGGCGCCGGAGCGGGCGGCGGCGCGGGCGGCCGGACGCCGCTCGGCGGCGGCCCGGCGGCGCTCGAAGCGGCCGGTCGCCCACACGAGGTACTCGCCCATCGCCCGCTCGGAGGCGCCGATGTTGTAGATGTTGTCGCGCCGAACCTGCTCGATCCGCTCACGCCAGACGGCGGCCCGCTCCTTGAACTCGCGGGCCACGGCCCCGATCCGGCCGAGGTCGGCGACGTCGATCGACACGCCGATCTGGTCGCGCAAAGTGATGTCGAGCGGCGGCGCCGCGATCCGGTCCCAATGCGGGTTCATCACCTTCATCGGCGTGTTGACGAAAATCGAGGGGCGGCCGGTGGCGTAGGAGAACTCCTGGGCGATCGAGGACCAATCGGTCACCACCAGATCGGCGGTGTAGACGGTGGCGTTAGACGAGAAGTCGGTCTGGAACTCGACCCGGCCGGTTTCGATCAGGTCGGCCAGCGCCGCCCGGCTGGCGGCGACCTTCGGGGCGAAGCGCTTGACGAACTCCGGGTGCGGGCGGACGACGACTTCGAAGCCGGCCTCGGCCAGCGGCCGGACGGTCTCCTCCAGGCACAGCTCCATCAGGTTGTCGACCTGCCAAGACGGCGCCACCAGGGCGACCGGCCGGCCCGGGGCGGGCGTCGAATCCTGGGCCGCGACCGCCTCCAACAGATCGTCGAGCAGGCCGTAGCCGGTGTTGACGAGTTGTTTGGCCGGCAGGTCGCCGAGCTCCTCCAACTGGCGGACCTCGACGTTGTGGTTCGGCCCGTAGCAGAAGACGGTGTCGAAGTGGTCCAGCGCGTCCTCGCGCAGCATTAAATGCAGGCTGGTCATGCCGTGGTCCAAGTAAATGTATTCGGCGTCCCGGCGCACCAGCGAACGCTTGATGTGGAAAGTCTCGAGGTCCGGCAGGGTCAGCACGACAACGTCGGCGTCGAGTTTCATCATGAAGGCGATCAGCGCCCGCCGCCCTATGTAATAGGTCGCGAGACGGGGATGGCGGCGCTCGAACACCGCGTCGGCCGGGTCGGAGGTGACGTAGTGGACGGTCAGGTCGGTGTGCTCCAACAGGTAGCCGATCAGCCGGCCGAAGTACTTCCAGTAGCCGGACCCCTCCGAATAGAAGACGAGTTGTTTTCCCTTGGCGGCGAAGAACCGCTTGGCGTCGCTGCGCTCGCGCCGGCTGGCCTGGCGCCGCCGGGTCCGCAGGTCCGCCCGCTGGGCGCGGCTGAGGCGCTCGCGTGGCGCGATGGCGGTCAGGTCGGCGTGCCGCTCCGGCCGGTAGGCCACGTTGCACAACCAGACCACGGCGATCGAGGCGAGGTTTCCGGCGGTCCAATACAGGCCCAGCCCGCACGGCAGCACCAGCGCGAAGTAGCCCGAGAACAAGACCATGAAAACGGTCATCGCCCAGTTCGCGGCCGGGCTTTGGAAGCGGTTGAGGATGTAGTGGCGGTTTTGGTACAGGCACAGCGCCAGCGCGCTGAGCGCCGAAAGCGCCGGCCAGACGATAGTCCAGGAGGTCCAGGTCGGCACGGCCGCCAGATCCATGCCGAAGAAACTCATGTTGAGCGCGGCGATCCGCCCGATGCCCGCGCCGACGTTCGCCAGGTCGGCGAAGGCCTCGGGGTTGGCTTGGACCTGCTCGATGACGCGCAGTTGGGCGCCGTAGCCGAGGGCGACGGAGTCCACGCCGTCCAGTTGGGCGGCGCGCGCGACCAGGCTGCGGATGGCCTCGCTCGGCAGGTGGAGGAGGTGTTGGAGCGGCTTGTAGATGACGTTGATGAGGCCGAGGATGATCGGGATTTGGATCAGCATTGGCGCCATGCCCTTGAGCGACGAGTAGTGCTCGCGCTTGTGGAGGCGGCGTTGCTCGGCCAAGACGAGGTCCTGGTTGCCCTCGAACCGGCGTTTGATGTCGTCCAGGGCCGGCTTGATCCGGACCATGGCGACGGCGTTCTTCTGGGCCAACAGCGACAGCGGGAAGAGGATCACCTTGGTCGCCAGCGTGAAAACCAGGATCGCCGGCCCGTAGCTGGGGATCAACTGGTGGCACCAATACAGCAGGAAGCCGAGAGGCACGCCGAACAGGGTGTTGAACACTTCCATGCCATGACCCTAACTCTGCGGCGGACGACTCGGCTCAGCCCCAGGTAGTTCTCGGCTCGCCAGCAGGTAGGTTACAGCGAGGCGAGTTCCAGGGCAACGTCAGATTACGTCCAGGGAAACGCAAGTCTACGTCCAGGGAAACCTACGGTTACGCCCAGGGAAAACTCAGGTAGCATAGTCAGCCACTGCGTTCAGGTACTGGTTGACTGGAGAAAAATATGAACACCGCGATCCACGGTCTCTCAGCCGCCGCCGCTCTGGCGGCGATCGGGCGGCTGACGGAAATGGACCCGGCCCGGGTCGAAGACCTCCAGCCTTTGGCCGCCGGGATGACCAACACCTCCTTCACCTTCCGTTACGACGGCCGCGGCTTCGTGGTGCGCCTGCCGGGTCCCGGCACGCAGTCCCTGATCGACCGGGCGGCCGAACGCGACGCCTACCGGGCGTTGGCCCCCTATGACCTGACCGACGAAGTGGTGGCGCTCGATTCGGCCGGGCGGCGGATCACGGTCTTCTACGACGACGCCCGCCAGGCCGACGCCGACGACGACTCCGACCTGGCCGTCTCGATGGGGTTGCTGCGCCGGCTGCACTCCTTGGGATTGGACTGCCGGCGGCGTTTCGACATCGACGGCATGATCGCCGGCTATGAGGGGCTGTGCGCCGCGAACGGCGAACCGCCCTACCCCAAGGCGGCCAAGGCGCGCCGCCGGGTGGCCGAACTGCTCGAGTTCAAGCGTCGCCTGGCCGTGCCGGAGATCTTCTGCCACGGCGACATGGCCCCGGTCAACGTCTTGATTCTGGGGTCCGGCCAGGCAAAACTGATCGACTACGAATACTCCGGCCTGGCCGACCCGATCATGGACGTCGCCATGTACGGCATCTTCTCCTATTTCGGGCGCCGGCGCCTGGAGTTGTCGCTGGAGGTCTACCTGGGGCGCCCGGCGGCCCCGGACGAGTTGGCCCGCCTGTGTCTCTACGCCGCCCTGGCCGGATACCTCTGGTCGCTCTGGGCCCACCACAAGGGCGCCAGCGGCCAAGACTTCGGCGGCTACGGCCTAGACATGTACAACTACCTGCGGCGCTACCACCGGCGACTGTTCAAGTCCGGCCTGGCCCAAGCGGCGCTGGCAAAACCCGGCGCCGCCGGCTCTGCCGGCGTGGCCGCCTCCGAGCCGGTCTTGGCCTGACTCAGCCCGGCCGCGTCCGGCGGCCGGCGGCCAGGTCAGGCGTTGTCCGAGGCCGGGCGGTCGGCATCGGGTAGGGGGTTTTGCAGAGCCAAACGTCCGTAGTCCTTGGCCTGGCGGTACATGGTCAGGGGGTATTCGCCCAACTCCTCGCCCATGGCCTGGCGGTACTCCGCCCAAAGCGTGTTGACGACGGCGGTCAGGGCGATCCAACGGTATAGGCGGCGGCGTTCGGATTGGTCGGGGGCGCGGCCCAGATAGAGTTCCGCCAGCCGGTGGACCCGGTCCAAGTCGAAACCGGCCGCGACCGCGAAAGACGCCAGATCGGCCAGCGGATCGCCGAGCCCGGCCAACTCCCAGTCGATTATCCGGATCGACCCATCCGCCAGCACCAGGACGTTCGAGGCGGTGAAGTCGCCGTGGGTCGGCGCCGGCGCCGCCGGCCGGTCCGCGGGCGGCTGCGCGAGCCTTCGGACCAGGTCCGCGACCTGGCCGTAGTCGGCGAATCGAATCGCGTCGCGCGACTCGCAAAGCGCTTGCAGGCGGTCGATTTCGGCCAACAGGTCGCGTTCGGCGCCCGCGGCCAGACCCGAGCCGTGAACGGTTTTCAGGGCGGCGATGGCGGCGGCCAGGTCGCCCGGGTTGTGCGGATCGAGTTCGCGGGCCCCGGCGAAAAAGCCGGTGATGCGGTGGCCGCTGGCGGGATCGAACCAGACCACCCGGTCGCTCAGGCCGAGCGGCTCGATGGCGTTGTAGACCGCGCGCTCGTTCAGCCGGTCGATCCACTGGTTGGCGCCCTCCTGCGGAATCCGGTAGACGTATTGGGCGGCCCCGGCGGCATCGGCGGCGTGGGCGGCGTGGGCGGCATCGGCGGGGTGGGCGGCATCGGCGGCGTGGGCGGCATCGGCGGCCCCGGCGGCATCGGCGGCGTAGGGGTCGGCGGCGCCTTCGGCGCTGAACCGGAAGCTGGCGTTGGTCAGCCCGTGTTTGAGCGGCTCGAGGTCGCGGATCCGGTTCTGGGGGACGCCCAGCGCGGCGGCGATTTGGCGCATTATGGCGCTGTCGGCCTGGTCCCGGTAGGAGTGGTCGAACTCGCGCAGTTCGGCCAGCGACTCGAATTCGCGCACGCCATGCGTTCCCATCCGTTTGAGGCGAACCGCCAGCTTGTCCAGGTTGGCCTTCAGCACATGCTCCCAATACCAGTCCTCGGTGCCGGGCGCGGCGTAGGCCTGTTCCAATAGCGGGCGAAAGGCGGCCGAGAACTGGCGTGTGAAGTGAGCCGGCCCGACTATCGCCCAGGCGTCGCGCCCGCCCACGGTCAACGACTTGATGACCCCTCGGGGGCCGAATCCGACCACCCACTCGCTGGTCGGCCCCTCGAAGTAGAGGCCGGACAGCCAACTGTCCGGCTCCCAGCGGTGGAACATGTTGTGTTCCATCCAGTTGTCCGCGACCAGGACATAACTGCTGGCCAGATACTCGCGCGCGACATAGAGCGAGGCCAGATTGTTCCTCCGCGCGTACTGAGGATTGAAGACCAGTTGAACGCCGAACTTGTCGACCAGGTATTCGAAGCGCTCCTTCATATAGCCGACCACCAAAATGATCTCGGAGATCCCGACTTCGCGGAGTTGGCGCAGTTGGCGCTCCAGCATCGGCTCGCCGTGGACTTTGAGCAGGCCTTTGGGGGTCTCATAGGTCAGCGGCACAAAGCGCGAGCCGAATCCGGCGGCCAGCACAATCGCGTTGTCGACCCGGTATTGGTCGAGGTGGTCGCGGCCGGCGGCGGTCAGCCGGAGCGGGTCGGCGGCGGCGTGGCCCCGCGCGATCTCCTGTCTGACCAGTTGGTTGGTTTTCCCCAGCGAAATGCCGAGCCGGGCGGCCAGCCCGCGCTGGCTGATCGCCTCGCCGAGTTCACATGCCTCCGCCAGCTCCCGACAGACCAACGCCCCCGTGTCCACAGGTGCACTCTAGCCCTGTGTGGTCGCAATCACAGCGTTTGGGCGGGTCAATGGGTCGAAAGGCCTATTAGGATGAACGATGGACGGCGCC
>JAITKC010000280.1 GCA_031278665.1 Bifidobacteriaceae bacterium
CGGCAACCCGGCCGGGAAGCGGATGTCTAGAACCCCGCGCACGATGCCCCCGGCGGCAACGTGCGGTCACTTCCGGACACCCGACCCGGCGCAGCCCGGCCCGGCCCCGGGCGGGCCGCCGCGACACGCCTGGTCAACGGCCCGGGCCGGGCGGCGGCGGCGAACCGGCCGGGAAGCGGATGTCCAGAACCCCGCGCACGATGCCCTCGGCGGCGACGTGCGGGCACTTTCGGACATCCGGCCCGGCGCGGCCCGGCCCGGACCCGGCTCCCGCCGGCCCAGGCCAACACGCCGCACACCGAGAACATTGCCTAAACCCGGGGCGCTTGGCGGACACGCTTAGCACTCGGCTTGACCGAGTGCTAAGCGCGACATAAAGTAGTTGCTGCCCGTCCGCCTGGCCGGGCAGCCCCAGAAGGGATTCAGGTCGTGGCACCGCGACGGCACGCTCCTGAGCCCGGGGCAGTCCATCCGTAGTGAAACTTCTAGATCGCGAAAGGGAGGTCCGCAGTGTCGGTCTCCATCCAACCGCTCGAAGACCGGGTCGTTGTGACGCCCATTGAGGCGGCCGCGCAGACGGCTTCTGGTATCTACCTGCCTGACACGGCCAAAGAGAAGCCCCAAGAGGGCGAAGTCGTCGCCGTCGGCCCCGGCCGAATCGACGACAAAGGCAACCGCGTTCCGCTGGACGTGGCCGTCGGTGACAAGGTCATCTACTCCAAGTATGGCGGCACCGAGGTCACGTACGAGGACGTGGATTACCTGATCCTGTCCGCTCGGGACATCTTGGCGAAGGTCGTCTGACCGCCCCAAGCAATCCGCGGCAAAGCCCCCGTCCCGCCAGTCGAACTGGTCGGGACGGGGGCTTTCGTCGTTTATCGGCCGCCGCCGGCGGCCGGGGATGATCGGCGTTTGACTTGGTTTTCGGTCCCGGCGGGAATCGCCGGGCGCCGCCGCCTGTCGCCGATGACGCCGGGCGCCGCTCGCTGCCGCCGATGACGCCGGGCACCGCCTGCCGCCGATGACGCCGCTCGGTTGGCAAAACGGCTGGTCGGCGGGCCGTCGCGAGATTCGGCCCGGACAGGAGCACTTCGTTTGCGGTTTTGCGGTCGGATAGGGGTGGGAATCAGCAGCCAACCGGGGCGGGCCGTCGCGGCCCGCCTGTCCGCGGGGAAAGGATAGCCATGGCCAGCGAAACTCCGCCAAGGGGAATTGGACCGTTGGAGCGCGCGCTTAGCCGCCTGGGCGGCATGCGCTCGGACCTGATCGGCGATTTGCCGCAATCCCGGGGAGTGTTCGTCAACACGGCCGCCGCGATGCTGGCCGTCGGGGTGCTGGCGACGGCGTCGATGGCCTACGCGCTGCAGTCGACCGGGGTGGCGCCGTCATGGGCGGCGGCGCTGGTCGCGGGGGCGTGCTGGGGCGTCATCGTCGTGACAATCGATCGGATGCTTGTCACTTCGATGGGTCGCCACCCGAGCGGAGGCTGGCGCAACTTCTTGGGCGCGACCGCCAGTTTCGCGCTACGGCTCGCCATGGCGCTGGTGATCGGGGCGGTGGTGTCGATGCCGCTGGTGCTGAAGATCTACGAGCCGGAGATCGCGGCCCAGGTCCAGGCCGACATCGCCGACAGGCGGGTCGAGGCGCGCCTAAAACTCGACGCCGACTTCGCCCGCGTCGCGGATTTGGAGGGGCGGGAGGCCGACTTGCAAAGCGAACTCGAGAAGCTGACATTCTATGATCCGGCCGAAATCAACCCGGCTTACGCCGAGGCGCTGGCGGCGCGCGATTCGGCCGTGTCGGCCTGCGCCGCCGCCGATGCCGCGGCCGCCGCAGAGGCCGCCGGCGCAGCCGGCACAGGTCGCAGCGGCTATGGCGACGAGTGGGCGCGCTTGTCGGCGGTGGCCCGCGACAAGTGCGCGGCTGCGTCGCATGCCGAACAGGTGTTTGGCGAAATCGCCTCCGCGACCGAGCGGGAATACCAGGAGACCACGGCGGCGGCGCGCCAGCGGACCGAAGGCGAACTGGCCCGCGTGGGCGGCGAACTGACCGGATTGAGGGCCGAGCGCGCCGAAGCGGAGGCCAAGTTGAACGGCGCGGTCAACGCCTCCGGCGGTCTGGCGGCCCGCGTCCAAGGGCTCGACAATTTGGCCCGCTCGCAGCCCGGGGTTTGGTGGGCCAGATTCGCCTTGATGGCGGTCTTGATGCTGGTGGAGGCCATGCCGGTGTTCTCGAAGTACATCCGGGTGCTGTCGGCGGCGGATCTGCCGAGCGTAATCGAACAGCGCCGCGACCAAGCCCGTGTGGCCGACGAGGATGCCCTCCAGGCGGCCCGCGTGGGCGCCGTCGCGATCCGCGCCGGCGTCCAGGGTCCGTCGGCGCGGGACTGGGCCGCCAAACAGCTGATGGTCGACAGACTGGTCAACACCAGGGCGGCGGCGCTCGACAAAGAGGTCCGGTTGCGGCGCCTGGAGGACTGGGCGCGGGCGGAGCGCGCCAAGAGCGCGCCGGGCGCCGGGGCCTCGGGCGGGCAAGCCGGCGGCAGCGTCCAAACCGAATCGGCGGCTGGCCGCTCGCCCTGGTCTGCGCCGGTTGAACGGCGGCTCGGCATCGTCCGCCGCTAGCCCCGCCCGCCCGCTCTCGCCGCCCGAACCTCGTCTTCGACGTAGGCGCGGCGGGAGGCGACCAGTCCGCCGGCCAGGCCCAGCGGCATCGTGCAAATGAGCAGGATGATCGGCCAATACCAGCCGCCGGTGGCGGCGTGGAGCTGGCCGAACGCGAACGTCGCGGCGGCGGCGCAGGTGTAGCTGATGGCCTGGCCGAAGCCGGAGACCGCGAGCAGCGTTTGCGGGCCGCGGGTGCGCAGGTTCATCAATGTCAGGGCGCAGGCGTAATTGCCGTCCCCCAGGCGGGTCAGAATCAGCCACCACCAGGTGCCGTGGAGCGGTGAGAGCGCGAAGCCGACTAAACCGATCACCCAACCGGCGAACATCAGCGCGATTAGGATCTGCGGCCGGCGCAGGCGGACGGTCAGGACCGGCACGGCGAGGGCCGGGACCAGGGACCCGGCCGTGAACACCGTCAGGATCAGGGCGGCCCGCCGGTGGTTCGCCCCGGCGTCCGCCATGATCTGCGGCAGCCAGCCGATCAGCGCGTACGCGCCCACGGAATTGCAGGTCAGCAGGCCGGTGATACCCCAGAACAGTTTTGACCGGACGACTTTGGCGCTCTTGGCGTCGGTCCGGGCGCCACCCGGCCGGGCGCCTCGGCGGCGGCGCCGATAGGGCTGGACCACCCAGGGCAGCGCCGCCAGCGCGGCGCCGATCGCCCACACGCCGACCGCCCAGCGCCAGCCAAGCCGGTCGGCCAGGGGCACGGCGAAAGCCGGCGGTATCGCCTGGCCCAGCACCAAGAAGACCGTCGATGCCGTGGTCATCAGTCCTATGCGATCCGGAAAATAGCGTTTGACCAGCGGCGGGACGGCCACGTTGGCGGTGCCCAGCCCGGCCATGATGAGTCCGGTGGTGATCAGGAAGACCAGTTCGCCGCCGGCGCCGGCGCGGGCGGCGGTGGCCAGCGCGGCCAGGCCCATGGCCCCGGCCACCACCCGCTCCAAGCCGAGCCGGCGGCCGAAGACGGGCGCCAAGGCCCCGAAGACGGCGAACATCAGCGGCGGCGCGGTGGCGATCAGGCTTTCGACTATCGGGCTCAGCGCGACCTCGGCGCGGATGCGGCCGAGCAGCGGGGACACGGTGGTCACGGCGGCCCGCAGGTTCAACGCCAGGATCACAGTTCCGGCCAGAACGGTCAGCCGGCCCCGCCAGATCGAGCGGTGGTTTGGGCGAGGAGTGGGCAAGGCGGGCGGGTC
>JAITKC010000341.1 GCA_031278665.1 Bifidobacteriaceae bacterium
CCAGGCCACGCGCATGGTGGCGGAGTACGTCGAGCGGCTTTACGAGCCGGCGGCGGAACTCGGCCGGCGCCTGGCCGCCGACTCGGCGGCCGCCGCCAAAGAACTGGCGGCCTGGAAGGCCAAAGTTCGCCAGGCCTGGCCGGCGGTCCGGGTGGAGCACGTCGAGTCGGGGGCGGTCGGCGACGTCGCCCGGGTCGGGGACGTCATCGCCATCCGCGCCCATGTCTGCCTGGGCCGGTTGACGGCCGACGACGTGGACGTCCAGGTCCTGCACGGCCACGCGACCGAGGGCGACCGGTTGAAGAAGGGCTATAAAACCGAGGCGCTCGGCCAACTCGAGGATTTGGGCTCGGGCCGGTTCGCCTTTGGCGGGGCGCTGGCGCTGGGCCGCTCCGGTCCGTTCGGCTACACCGTCCGGATTGTCCCCAAACACCGGCTGCTGGTGACTTCGGCCGACCTCGGCCTAGTCGCGTCCGCCTGAGCCAAGCCGCCCGCTCACAGGGGCTTCGAGAGGTATAGGCGGGTCGACAGCAGGTGGACCGGCACCACCTGATCGCCGGCGGTTTCGAGCGGGCCCTCGAGGCCGTCCGAGGCGGTCCGCAAGTCCGGGGTGTCCCAGACGGAATCCCAGATCAGCTCCCAGACGGCGCCTGGTTTGGCGGCGGCGAGCCGGCAATCGCGCCCGTCCAGGTCGCCGTTGATCACCACCAGCGCGTCGCGGGCGGCGGCCGACGGGTTGTGGCGGAGCATCTGGACCTGGCGGAAGGACGAGTCGTGCCAGCGCCCGGGCGCCGCCGGGGCCCCGCCGAAGTCGCGCCAGCCCAGGTCCGGCAGGCCGTCCGGGCACAGTTCGCCGGTCAAATAGGAATGCGGGCGCAGCGCCGGATGGCTGCGGCGCAGCGCGAAAAGGTGGCGCACGGTCTCCAGCAGGTCGTTTTGCCAGGCCAGCAGCTCCCAGTCGAGCCAAGAGATCGGGCCGTCTTGGCAGTAGGCGTTGTTATTGCCCCATTGGGTGCGGCCGAACTCGTCGCCGGCGCAATACATCGGCACGCCGGCGGAGAAGGCCAAGGCGGCGAACAGGTTCCGGATTGAGCGCCGGCGCAGCGAGGCGATGGCGTCGAAGCCGAGTTCGGAGCCGGCCACGCCGGTCGAGTCGGAGTCGATGATCAAGCCCTCGGTGCCGTGATTCCAAGACCGGTTGTCATCCGAGCCGTCGCGGTTGTTCTCGCCGTTGGCCTGGTTGTGTTTGTGGTCGAAGCAGACCAAATCGCGCATTGTGAAACCGTCGTGGGCGGTGACGAAGTTGACCGACCCCATCGGCCCGTGGTCGCCAAGCGGGTCGGAGCGCGAAAACAAGTCGGCGCTGCCGGAGAAACGGGTGGCCAGGTGGCGGACCGACGGGGGCCGCCGGCCGGCCGACATCTCCTTCGGACCGGTCAGCCAGAACGAGCGGACGTCGCCCCTAAAAGCGTCGTTCCAGGCGGCGATCGGAACTGGGAAGGCCCCGGTCTGCCAGCCGCCCGGACCGACGTCCCAGGGCTCGGCGATGTGTTTGAGCCGGCGCAACACCGGGTCGGTCCGCAGCGCCACCAAGAACGGATGCTCCGGGTCGAAGCCGTCGTAGCCGCGGGCCAAGGTCACCGCCAGGTCATAGCGGAAGCCGTCGACTTGGTAGCGCTCGGCCCAGTGGCGCAGCGAGTCGAGCGCCATGCCGATCGCCGCCGCCCGCCGGAAGTCGATCGTGTTGCCGGTGCCGGTGACGTCGGCGTAACGGGCCGGCACCGAGCCGTCGTGGAGGTACCAGGCCAAGTTGTCGAGTCCGCGCCAGCAGACCGTCGGCCCGCCCAAGCCGACTTCGCAGGTGTGGTTGTAGACCACGTCCAGTAAGACTTCGATACCGGCTTGGTGGAGCAGGCAGACCATGCCTTTGACCTCCCTGGCGACCGCCTCGGGCCCGGCCCGCCGGGCGGCGGCGGTGGCGTAGGCCGGATTGGGGGAGAAAAACGACAGAGTCGAATAGCCCCAGTAGTTCGTCAGGCCCTGGCGCGCCAAATGCGGCTCCGTCATCGAGGCGTGGATCGGCAAGAGTTCGACGGTGGTCACGCCGAGGTCCTTGAGGTGGCGGATCGAGGCCGGATGGGCCAGTCCGGCGTAGGTGCCGCGCAATTCGGCCGGAATCTCATCGCGCAACATGGTCATCCCGCGGACGTGGCCCTCCATGACGACGGTTTGGTCCCAGGCGACCTCCGGGCGGCCCACCCCGCCCCAGTCGAAGGCCTCGTCGGTGACCACCGAATAAGCCATATAGGGCGCCGAGTCGCGCTCGTCCGGCGTCCACGGGTGGCCGACCGGCGCCAGGTTCGAGTCGACCCGGTGCGAGTGCAGGGCCGGGGCCAGGACCGGCTGGCCGTCGATCGCCCGGCCGTAGGGGTCGAGTAACAGTTTGCTGGGGTTGTAGAAGTGGCCGGCCGACGGCTCCCACGGTCCGGCGGCGCGAAAACCATAACGCTGTCCGGCGCCGACCCCGGCCACGTGACCGTGAAAACACCCGCCGGAGGGGCCGGCCAGGGCCAGGCGCCGCTCAGTTTGCCCGGGTGAGCGCGGCGCGTCGATCAGACACAGTTCGACGCCGCTGGCGTGGGCCGCCGGCACCGACACGTCGATGCCGTCGCCGGCCAGGCGAACGCCGGGGACTTGGGCGTCGGGGAAGCGCAGCGGCTCGGCTCTGTCAGCGCTGACGAATGTCACCTGACAAGCTTGCCTCAGGGCGGCGGGCCTGGCCAAGTCGCCCCGCCGAACGCCTCCGGTCCGGCCGATTAGCCAACCGGTCCGGCCCCTCGACAAGACGCCAGACTCCCGATGGTGTAATTTTGCGGGTAGTTGCGCAATCGCTTCTTCCCTGCGACTAAAGGATTGGTGTTCTGATGAACCGTTCCGCCAACGCCATAGCCCGCCACTGCGGCGCCGCCCTCGCCGTCGCCGTCGCCGTCGCCGCTTTGGGTCCGGCCGGCGCCGCCGATGCCGTGCCGACGGCGCCGCTGATATTGGTCGCCCCAGCCCTCGGCGCCGCCAGCCCGGCCGATCCGGACGTAGTCGCCGAGGCGGTCAGCCAGGCCCTCGAAGACCTGCCGGGCGACCCGATCGCGGTCAAACCGGCGGCCGCCGACGCGCCGGCGGCCGCCGAAGCCCCGCTGCTCGACCAAAGCGAGGGCGTGGCGGTGCTCGACGCCGCCCCGGTCGGCCAGGCGGAGCTGAGCTTGGACCAGGCCGGCGGCCGGGTCGCGGTGCTGGTCACCGACGCGCTGGCGACCGATGACTTCTCGGTGGCGGGTGTGACCTGGGAAGACGGCCCGGACCCGGGGCGCGTCCTGGCGCGCGCCTACCAGGACGACGGCTGGACCGAATGGTTCGAGTTG
>JAITKC010000368.1 GCA_031278665.1 Bifidobacteriaceae bacterium
CACCAACCGTGCCGCGAGGCCGGTATCCAAGAGCATGGCCTTCGGCCGCTGGATGACGCGTTTCGAGCGATTGGTTCCCCAGGCGGGAATCCGCCGCACCAGGCACAGCGTCTCCAGCAAGTGGATGAGCCGGGTGAGGCTCGTGGCCGGGATGCCGGACTCCTTCGCGATATCGGTGGTGTTTAGTTCTTCGGCATTTCGCGCGGCGATCATCCGCAGCACGAAGGGCAGGTCGGCCAGGCGGCGAGCGTCGGAAATGTCGGCGGCGTCGCGCTCCACGATCCGGCTGAGGTAACTGTCGAACCAGCGATCTCGGCCGCGGCCTGGTCGCAGGGCGACCGCCTCCGGAAAGGAACCCGTGGTGATGGCGTCCAAATAGTCGGACCTCGCGAGGGTGCTTTGGTGATCAAGGAAGCGGTGGATCACGGGGTGTGGCGCGGTGAATTGCGACATCGCGAGTGGTGAATTATGAGGCGTTCGGGGCCAGCGCCAAAGCGCGTTGCCCACACCGCCCAGGTCATAGTCAACGGCGACATTCACCCCGGCTCCGGTTGGGACAGGGTTGGAACTTTGTCTCGTAGGGTCCACCAGGGGTGGCCCGCCAAGCCTTCCCCAGCCGCGATTTCAGCCCTCTGGCCGGCCCGAACGCCGGCCGAACGGTTGTCCGGCCGGCTAATTGCGCCATGACACGCGGCCGAGGGCGACGCCGCGCTCGGCCAGGCGCCGGGCGATGGCGTCGAGATCGCCCGGCAGCGGCAGGCCGACCATCGTCAAGTCTTCGCCGTCGCAAAAGGCCTGCATCCGGGGGGCGCACGGCGCCAAAGGGTATTTTGAGCGTCCCAGGTCGCTGAGGACCAACAACTCCTGGTTGGCCGAAGCGACTAGCGGCGACTGGCTGGGCTGGTCTGGCCGGTACGGCCCGCAGACGGCCGCGTCCAGCCGCTTCCAGAGCGCTCCGGCGCGGGCCGGGGCGGCCGCCGCCGCGTAGCCGGTGAACGCCAGCACGTCGAAGCCGCCCGCCCCGGCCCAACCGGTCAGGCCGCCGCGGACTCGCTCGACCAGCGCGGCCAGCGCCTCGGCCTGGTCAAACGGCTCGCCGCCGGTCAGCGTCAGGCCGTCGAGGCCGCGCGCGATCGCCTCGGCGCTAATTGTCCGGGCCAGTTCGGCGACCTCCAACCGGCGTCCCCGGCCGGGAATCCAGGTGTCGACCGAGGCGCAGCCGGGGCAGCGCAGGCGGCAACCTTGAACCCACAGCCCCAGGCGTTTGCCCGCCCCGAGGACGGTGACCGGGGCGAGTATCCGGTTGACCTCGAGTATCACGTCTGCGCCGTCATAGCTCGGGCGCCGGAGAACCGCCAGGTCCGCGGTCGCCGCGACAGGCGGGAGCCGGCTCGGGTCATCCGGTTGCGCCAAGTCCTCCTCCTAGCCGATGAACTCAGCGCGACCATATCAGACCAGGTCCGCCCGCCGGGCCGGCGCGGGGGCCGCGCCGGACTGGCATAATCGGCGGGTGAGCGCCAACGATCCCATCCCAGGTTCCAACCCAGCCGCCGATGCCGTCGCCCCCGCCCTGTCGCCGCCGGGCGACGCCGACAGGCCGGTCGAGCCGGCGGCTCGCCGACGGCCTAGCTGGGACGAATACTTCGTGGGGCTGGTGCCGATGGTGGCCGGCAGGGCCACCTGCGACCGCGGCCGCTCCGGGGCCCTGATCGTGCGCGACCATCGGATCATCTGCTCCGGCTATGTCGGCTCGCCGCCCGGCCTGGCCCATTGCGACGACGCCGGACACTTGTGGCGCAACGTCATCGACGACGACGGCTCGGTGCGCACCCACTGCGTGCGCACCGTCCACGCCGAGCAAAACGCCCTGGCCCAGGCGGCCAAATACGGCCTGCCGCTGGCCGGCACCACCTGCTATTGCACTATGGAGCCGTGCGCCACCTGCGCCATGCTGCTGATCAGCGCCGGCGTCGAGCGGGTGGTGGCGCTCCGGCGCTACCACGCCGCCGCCCAATCCCGCGAACTGCTGGCGGCCGCCGGGGTGCGACTGGACGTCTGGCACGACGAGGACCAGGTCTACGCCGACCAGTCGAGGCCGGCGTGAAAGGCCCCGCAACCCGGCCGCGCCCCGGCGCCGCCGGCGAGGGCGCCAGGGGAGGGCGGGTCTCCAGGAGGACTCCGGCACGGCCGGCCGGCGATTCGACGAACTCGGGGCCAGCCCTGGCGAAGTCGGCGTTGGTGCTGGCCGGGGCCGGCCGGTACACGGATCCATGGCACGATCACCAGGCCAACGCGGCCGCCGTGGCCGACTTTCTGACCGAGCGCGGCTATTTGGCCGAAGTGCGCGCCGACGTCGACCAGGCCCTGGCCGAACTTCAAACGCCCAGCCGGTTCGGCCTGCTGGCGGTTTGCGTCGGCGAGGCCGAGGCGGCCAGCGGCCCGGCGCCCGCCCCGGCCGCCGCGGCCGGGCTTGAGGCCTGGTTTGACCAGGGCCGGTCGCTCCTCGCCGTGCACGACGCCACCTTGGCGTTCGCCGACTGGCCCGGTTGGGAGCGTCAACTGGGGGCGCGCTGGATCTGGGGCGAGACCTACCACCCGCCCATCGGCCCCGGCTTGGTGCGGATCGACCCCCGGGCCGAGGCCGGCCTTGGCCGAGGTCTGGCCGACTTCAGCCTGGTCGACGAGTTTTACACCAACTTTCGACTGGCCGATTGGGTCCGTCCGGTGGCGTTTCACCGGCCGGATTCCGACGGCCCGGCCGGAGCGCGCGGAGCGGCCGGGGCCGATCAGCCGCTTGCCTGGGTCCGGCGGACCGCAAACGCCCGGCTGGCCTATTGCGCGCTTGGCCATGACTCCGCCAGCTATCAATCGCCCGGCCACCGCGCGCTGCTCGGCCGCCTGCTCGACTGGCTGGAACAGGGCTGATCCGCCCCGGCCGTTTCGGCCCCCAGGCGTGGGCGCGGGCGAGTAGGCCCGGTCAGGCGCCGCGCGGCATCGTGCGAGACTTGCGAGACCGACGGCGTAGGCCCATGGGATAGTCTTGGCCGCGTGCCCGGCGGGCGCCTTGACCGCGGCCACAGCCCAGCCGCCGCCCCCAGCGAAGGAGGTCGCAATGCGATTCCAGATTGAAACCCAGATGCAGTTCCCGATGGCCCGCGTGCTGATGAACCAGGGCGAGACCGCGCGCGTCCAACGCGGTTCGATGGTCTACCGCTCGCACGGCGTCGAACTCAACGCCCGCCTCAACGCCTCCGGCGAGGGGATCGGCAAGTTTGTCCGGGCGGTCGCCCGCAGCGCCGTCTCGGGCGAGTCGACTTTCATCACCGAAGCGGTCTGCCAGGCGCCCTACGGCGAGATCGCGATCGCCCCGACCTATCCGGGCACAATCGCCCAACTCGACGTCGGCGCCAACCAATATCGCCTGAACGACTCCGCCTTCTTGGCCATGGACTCGACCGTCGCCTACACCATGGAGCGCCAGAGCGCCGGCAAGGCGCTGTTCGGCGGCCAGGGCGGGTTCTTCGTCATGACCACCAACGGCCAGGGCGCGCTGTTGGTCAACGCCTTCGGCTCGATCACCGAGATCCCGCTCGACAACGCCGCCGGGTTCGTGGTCGACAACCGCCACGTCGTCGCCTGGGACCGCAACCTCGACTATCACATCGAGTTGCAAAGCGGCTTCTTCGGCTCGATCGGCACCGGCGAAGGCGTCGTCAACGTTTTCCGAGGCACCGGCAAGGTCCTGATCCAGTCCCTCAACCTGGAGACTTTCGCCTCGTCGCTGATTCCGTTCCTGCCGACACAGCGCTCATAGGCGGGAGCCCGCCGCAAGGCGACTTCGCCTGGGGCCGCGCGGGCCGCGCGGGCCGCGCGGGCCGGCGCGCGGCGGCAATCGCCAGGGACCAACCGACCGCCCGGCCGACGCCGACGGCGCCGCTGGCCGTCAGTAGGCGACTGTGAAGCGTTGGCGGCGGTGGGTCGGGCGATCGACCTCGTCCAGGATGGCGAGCGCCAGGTCCGCGGCCGAGATGTGGCTGTTGCCGGATTCGTCGGCTAGCACCACGTCGCCGCCGGTCCTGTAGCGCCCGAGCCTGGCGCCCGGCGCGAAGGCGCCGAAGCCGGAGGCCGGCGAGACCCCGAACCAATCGACGCCGGCCGGCGAGGCGATCAGGTCCGCCAGCACCTCGGCCATCTCATCGGCCTCGGCCTTGAAGGCGGCCGGGAAACCGGGCAGGTCGGCCAGGCGAGGGCCGCCCGGCTCGGTCAGCAGCGAGCCGGCGCCCAAGATCACGGCCAGGCGGAAGCCGAACTTGTCGGCCAGTTCGATCAACTCGTCGTTGACCCGGCGGACCTGGCCGAGCATCGGGCCGCGGGGCGAGAGAGCCGAAACCACCACATCGCTTTCCCCCGACACGGACTCCAAGAAGACGGGCTCGGCGACCGAGCCGGCCAGGTAGCCGGCCCCGGGAACGCGCCGGTCGGAATCGGGGGCTTTGCGCGAAACAGCGCGGACCTGGTGGCCGCGACG
>JAITKC010000021.1 GCA_031278665.1 Bifidobacteriaceae bacterium
ACGCATGAGCAGTCGGTGATGTGGTGCACGCAGTGTCATGCCGACGCGGTTGTGCCGGAGGGGTGGTTGACGTATGCGGAGCAGCAAAGGCAAATCAAAGAAGCCCAAGCCGAATGAACCAAGGCGGCGGGCCTGCGGAGCAGTTTGTCTGGGTTGTTCGCGCGGTCGATTCCACTCGGAGGCCAAACGGTGACCGGCGCTGACCGGACGCCGGTCCCGGAAGACCTGGTCGAGTTCTGGGAGTCGGCGCCAAAGCAGGTCCGAGCGCGGTTGGTGGCCGAGGCGAGGGCGGCGGCGAAAAGAGACGGCGGCATCGGGCAATTCGGGGAAGCCGACGATGACGACGACGACGTTCCGGACGACGCGGACGACGCGGACGAAGCGGACGACGCGCTGCCGCCTGGCCGGGCCGGCCAGTTCTCGGCGGCGCGGAAGAACCTGCTGATCGTGGCGGCGATCATCGGCGTGGTGCTGGCCGTGTGGGCCATCGGCCGGCCGCCGGCCGACGGGGGCGCGAGCGCCGACCCCTCCTCCGGCGCCGAGGCCAGCCAGTCAAGCGTCGATTATTCGGCCCGCGCGGCCGAACTGGAGGCGGCGTTGGAGGCCGATCCCGCCAACACCGACATAATGCTCGAACTCGGTGTGGCCTATTTCAACAGCGGCAACCTCGACCTGGCCTCGGAACAGTGGAACAAAGTCGCCGAACTCGACCCCGACTCCGCCCTGGCCTGGTACAACCTGGGCTTCTATTACCTCGCGAGGGACCCCGCGGAGGTCGATCTGGCGAGGGCGGCCTGGGAGAAGGTGCTCGAACTGGAGCCCGGCACGGAAATGGCCGCGTCGGTGGCCAGCCATCTGGAGGCTCTCGACACGTCGTTTGGCGCCGAATCCGCCGATGCCGCGCCCAGCCCGTCCGGCACGGCGGACGCCCCGTGATCGGCGGGGTCTCGGCCGGGGCCGCCCTGCTGGCTGGGATCGCCGCGTTCGCCTCGCCCTGTTTTCTGCCGGTGGTGCCGGTTTGGGTGGGTTACCTGACCGGTTTGGGGGACGCGACCGGGCGGCGCCCATCCGCTCCAGCCGGGCTCCCCGGCGGACCCGGCGCTGACGGGCGGGCCGAGGGCGCCGGAACGGCGGGGCGCCCCGGCGGGCTCGGCGGGCTGGCGCTCGCCCGATCAAGCCAACTCCAAGCCACCGCCCACGCCCTGCTGTTCGTCGCCGCCTTCACAGTTGTGTTCATGGCCCTGTGGGGGCTGGTGGCGCTGATCGGCTGGGCGGCGGCCGACTATCGCGTCTGGCTGCGCGTCGGCGGCGGCGGCCTGTTGATGTTACTCGGGTTGAACCGCGCGGGCTGGATCGACCTGGCCGCCTTCTCACGCCAGCGCGGTCCCGCTTACCGCCCCAACCCGGCCGAGGCCCCGACCTGGCGGCGTTCCGCCCTGCTCGGCCTGGCCTTCGGAGCGGGCTGGACGCCGTGCGTCGGGCCGGTGTTGGGCGCGGTTCTCGGTCTGGCCACCGCGCGGCCGACGGCGCTCGGCGGGCTGGCCTTGATGGCGCTGTTCGCCATCGGCCTGGGCTTGCCCTTCGTGGCGGTCACAGCCGGAGCGCAATCCCTGGTCGTCAAGCTCAAATGGCTGACCCGCCGCCACCGGGCGGTCGACATCGCAGTCGGCGCCGCCCTGATGGCGGTGGGCTTCCTAATGCTCTCCGGTCTGCTGGACCGCCTGGCCGCACTGTTCCCGGCCATCATTTAGCCTCCGGCGAACCGGCGGCCTCGGCCCGAGCCGCGGTGGCGGACCCGGCGCCGAGGCCGGCGGAGGCGGTTACCTTTCCCGGCTATATGCGCCCGGTGGCGATGGGCTGGCCGGAGGCGAGCAGGCCGGCCACCCGGCCGGTCGTCATGGCGCGGCCTAGACTCATGCCCGGGATGACCATCTGGTGCTCCAGGCCGCCGAAGAAGTTGCCTTGGCAGTTTCCGACCGCGTACAGCCCCTCGATGACCTCGTGGTTCTCGTCCAGAGCCTCGCAGTTGCCGTTCGTGATAATCCCGTTCAAAGTGCACAGGATTCCAGGCTGGCGGGCGATCGCGTAGAACGGCCCCTGCCTGACGGCCTTCAGCCGCGCCGACTGCTTGCCGTAGTCGTCGTCGTAGCCGGCATCGCAGAGCACGTTGTAGCGGTCGACGGTTGCCTTGAGCGCGTCGGCGGGGACTTCGATCAGCGCGGCCAGTTCCTCAATTGTGGCGGCGCTATAGGCTTTGCCCTCGGCGACGGCTGCCTCGACCCCCTCGACAATGGGAACAGGCGGCTCCTTCTTCATCATCCCGGAGCCCATGTCCTCCCAATCGGTCCGGAAGTTGTCGTCGAAAATTTGGTAGTGCATATAGTCCGGCTGGTTCATGTCCTGAGCCCAAAGCTGGCCGTATTGCACGTCCTCGTTGCAGAAACGGCGGCCGAGCTTGTTGACGAAAAGCCAGGGGATGCCGGAGCCCGGCACGTCCGGAACCCCGATCGGCGGGTCGAAATGGATATTGGAGCAATGCGGCGATAGCTGCATCTTGCCGCCAACGTACGTGCCCATGTACTGCCCGTCGCCCTTGTTAATGTCCGGGCGCATATAGGCGCTGCCAAGGCCCTCGGCGAAAGGCAGGTAGCGGGCGCGCAGGACCGGGTTGTTGCCGTAGTCGCCGGCCGCCAGTATCACGCCCTCTGCGGCGTTGAACCTGATGTACTCGCCCGCCTCGTTCAGGCCGATGACGCCGCTGACCCGCCCGGTGTTGTCGTCGTCGCGAATAATCTGGACCGCCGGCGTGCTGTAGTAGACCGTGGCGCCGTTCTCCTCGGAATAGTCGAGCAGCCATTGGGCCAGCGGCCCCATCTGCCCCGCCCACATGTGAACAGTCGGATAGGCGAAGTTCCAGGCGTCGGGATAGTCCATTCCCCGGTTAAGCCCGACGAAGACGGGTCCGACGCCTTCGACGTCGTTCGTCAAAGCCATCGCCCAGTCCATCGTCGGGCCGGAGTTGTAAATCCAGGTCTTGATCAGGTCCAGGTCGGCGCGGTTCTCACCTTGGCGCGTCCACTCGATGACGGCCTCCCACGGGTCGAAGTCGTCGCCGCCCTCCTGTTGGGCCTTCGAGTTCCAGGCCGCGGCGCCGGCCCCATTGGCCACCGCGACCTCCGCCTTTTGCAGAACCGCGACTTTCTTGCCGGCTTCGGCGGCCGTGGCGGCCGCCACCGAGCCGGCGACGCCGCCGCCGATGACGACGACGTCAACCTCGACCGTTTCCTTGATATCCGAATCCGGAATTGGCTTCATCACGGCGATGCTGCCGCCGAGATCCTCCTCGGCGGCGCCGGAAGCGGTCGGGTCTCCGGATGGGTCACCTCCCGACGACGACGGCGTGCAGGCGGCCACCAGCCCAGTCGCGGCTGCGCCGGCGCCGACTAACGCCGCCCCCTTCAGAAAACTCCTGCGATCCGTTTCTCTGCTTTTGGGCGCTTGCATTCGACTTCCCTTCTGTTGCGGTGAACTCTGAGCCCGAGACTGGCCGCGATTATATACACGGGATAACACGAGTGGGCCGGGCAAAAGGATCACAGTTTCGCATCAGCCGCGACTCCAAGGTCTTAGTTGCGGAGGGCAATCGACCACCCAAGTCCCCGCGGGGGACGGTTTCTGGTCTGGCCGGCGGCGAGCAGGCCGGACACCCGGCCGGTCGTAATGGCGCGGCCAAGACTCATGCCCGAGATCTCGACCGCCGGCGCGCTGTGCTGGACTGCGGCTCGCCTCCCGCGACTGCTCTTACGTGGCGTTGGTCTCTTGTCGCCGGAATTCACCCCAGATAGAATTCGCCTCATGGCAAAGAAACACGGTATGCCCCGCCGGGAAGGGGCCAAGAATGCGGTTTCCAGAAGAGCGTTTCTGGGCGGCACGGCGGCGCTCGGCGGCGCCGCGGCGTTAACCGGGCTCGCCGCGTGCACGCCTGAGAGCACAGCGGAGAACAGTCCGTCGCCAACTGGCGGCGGCACCTCGACGCCATCGGACATAAGCGTCGATACCGTCGAATTCAACCATCCTTTCAAGATCGACCCAATTAAGCAGAGCGCGGTAAGCGCCGACTCCACCAAAGAATGCGACTATCTCGTCATAGGCGCTGGAAACTGCGGCATGGTGAGCGCCGCGCGGGCCTCCGAACTTGGGCTCAGCGTCATAGTGCTTGAGAAATCCTCAGTCGTCGGCGGGGCGTCGGTCGGCACAGAGGCGCACTTCGCCCTCGACACCGTGAAATATATCGCCGAAAACAACCATCCGACGTGGACTAAACAAGAAGCCTACGACTATTTCATGCTATTCAACAACTACCGCTCAAACGCCACGCTGGTGTCGGCCTTTCTGAACCACCATCACGAGGTGTTCGACTGGTTTATTGACAAGGGCGCGCAAGTGCGGATGCTCCTGTATTCTCTGGCCGGCCCCGAGACCGGAGCCGGCCTGTTCTTCGAGGGCCGGGCGGTGGCGCTGTCTGAGATCTGCCAGGAGACGTTGGCCGCAAATGGCGGTGAGGTCATCGTGTCATCGCCGGTGCGCCAACTTGTGGTGGACGACCAGAACGCGGTTGTCGGCGCCCTCGCCGAAGACGCCGACGGAAAGACTTTGTTCGTCAAGTCGAAGGCGACTTTTGTCGGCACCGGCGGATTCGGGCGCAACAAGGATATGATCCACTATTACATGGGCTTCCGCGGCGACAACGCCTTCGCCGGCGACACTTTCCTTGAGCACGACGGCGACGGCGTGAACATGCTTCTGGGCGCCGGGGGAATTGACGGCGGGCTGCGTTGGTCCCAAGGCCAGACTCCACAAGTTCTCAACGTCGCCTATGGAGAGCCTCTCGACCGGGCGGCCAGCGAGCCGTATCTCTGGGTCAATAAGTATGGCAAGCGGGTCGGCTGTGAGTTCTTCACAAACCTGACTATTCCCTTCGAGATGTGCTCTTACGCGCCGGACGCGACCTACTTCAACATATTCGACTCGACTAAAGTCGCCCGAATGGAAACCGAGGAGTTTTTCACGCAGAGCCGTGGATTGCCCTACACCTACGACCCCGAACCCGGAATGGGACAAGCGCTTGACGAGGGCGCCGAAGCCGGCTTGTGTTTCAAGGCCGACACCCTCGAAGAACTCGCCGAAAAGGCCGGCATCGACAAGGAAGGGCTTGTCGGAATGGTCGCGGAATACAACGGGCTGTGCGAACAGGGCGAAGACACCCAGTTCTTCAAGGACCCGGCGATGCTGCTGCCCATAACCACCGGGCCGTTTTACGCCATCCCTTGCGTGCCTTGTCGGCTCTCAACGCTCAACGGCGTCCATGTCAACGAGAATCTTGAGGTCATAAGGTCGGATGGCAGCCCCGTGCCCAACCTCTACGCGGGCGGTCTCGACTCCGGAAGTTTCTTCATGACCGACTACAACCACGCGTTCTCCGGTTCGGCCAGCTCGTTCTCGTTCTTCACCGGTTTCCACGCCGCCGATGTCGCCGCCGCCAAGTTGACCGGTTGAGTCGCGGCGCGCTCTCACAGCCAGCGGCGGGCCGGTCCCAATTGGGGCCGGCCCGCCTGCCGGTCGGCCCGACGATCAGTAAGTCTGCCCGGCGGCCGAAAGCCCCGCCAGATAACCGGTCACCGCGGCCCGCCCCAGGCTCATCCCGGGAATGACCATTGGGTGCTCAAGCCCGCCGAACCAGTTTCCAGAGTTGTTGCCGGCCGCCCACAAACCCGGTATCGCCACGCCCTGGTCGTCGACGACTTCCATTTTCTCGTTGATGACCAGGCCGCCGAGCGAGCAAAGCAAAGACGGCTTGCGCAAGATCGCGTGGAAAGGCGCCTGCCTGATCGCGGTCAAACGCCCGGCTTGTTTCCCGAAGTCCTCGTCCAGGCCGAGGTCGTACAGCTCGTTATAACGCGCCACCGTCGCGACCAGCGCGTCGGCCGGCACCTCCATCTTTTCCGCCAGCTCTTCGATGGTGTCGGCGGTCAAAACGTCGCCGCTTTCGATCTGCGGCTGGATAAACGCCATGCCGAAACCGGGGAAGGGGCCATTCTTGTTGTTGCCCTCACCCATTCTCCCGGCTTCCACGTCGGCCGCGAAGTTGTCGTCGAAGACTTGATAGTGCATGAACTCGGGTTGATTCATGGCCTGCGCGTATATCTGGCCGTAGGAGCAGTCCTCATTGCAGAAGCGCTCGCCCAGCAGATTCACCCAAAGCCACGGGCAGCCGGAGCCGGCGACGCTGGGGGCGGGCGGCAAAGCCGGATCGTAGTGAATATTTCCCGCGTGCGGGCCCTTTTGCATTTGGGCGCCCGCCCAAAGCCCCATCAAGTGCCCGTCGCCTTGGTTGCTCTTGACCATGTAGGCGCTCTCAAGACCTTCGATATGGGGCATGTATTCGCTCCGGAAGTCCGGATTGTTGCCGTAGTCTCCGGCCGCGAGGACAACGCCGTTCTTTGCGTTCACTCTGATATATGAGCCGTCCTCCCTTTGCGCGATGACGCCGGTGACCTTGCCGCTGTCGTCTTGGAGGAGTTGTTTGGCCGGAGTGGAGTAATACACCTCCGCGCCATTTGCTTGGGCGTTTTCCAAGACCACTTCGCAGACCCGGACCATTCCCCCCGGCCCCAAGAACACGACGCCGCCGCTATATGCGAAGTTCCAGGGGTCTGGATACACCACCTGCCAGGCCGGGTCGTACAGAATGGGCTGGCACTCCTCGTCGTCCTTGCACAGTTCGACTAGCTGATCTACGGCTATGGCGCTGAATTGGGCCCAAAGGTGGACAAGTTTGCGATCCGAACGGTACTCGCTCTCGCGCATCCAACGGTTGATCTCTTCTTCCACATCCCATTCCTGCCCGGTGTCCTTTTGCATCTGCGTGCCATAGGCGCCAAAACCGGCGCCGTTGGCGATAACACCGGCCTCCTTCTGGAGCACTATGACCCGCGCGCCCGACTTAGCCGCCATCAAAGCCGCGTTCGAGCCGGCCACGCCGGCGCCCACCACCACGACGTCGGCCTCGAGGGTCTCGGCGATTTGGTCCTCGGGAATGGGGTCTGGCTTGGCCTTGTAATCGCTCGGCGAAGCCTGCGCCGTCGGAGCGGTCGTGTTGTCGCTCGGTTGGGAGGGCGAACAGGCGGAAAGCGCGACGGCGCCCACTCCGACTGAGAGCGCGCCCGCCCCCGAAAGAAAGGCGCGACGAGAGACGCCCGTTCCCTCCGCCGGCGCCGCGAAACCCCCGGTCACGTCCCGACTTTGTTTTCCACCTTTTTCTGCCATGATTTCCTCCTTTTATTATGTCGGCGGCCGCCCCGCGAAGAATTGGCGCGGCCTATATTTCTCGCCTCGCCGTTTGGCAAGTTTAGCGCTAACCGGTTGACCGGTCTTAGGACTCGTAATATTTCTCCATTGCGCCGGGAATAATGGCGCCCGCCCCATTTGCGGATTCCCTGGGCGGCCGGCCCGCCGCGGGGTGGCGCCGCGGTGCGGGCTTCCGCTAAAGGTGCGCGCTGAGGTCGGAGAGGTTGACGCAACGGTCGAAGTAACCGCGCGTCACCCGATTGACGACGGTGGTGTAAAGCAGGGCGTTGTCGAAGAAATCTTGTGGCGGCAAAGGTTTTGACAACCGCCCGTTCGCCAGCATGACACAGCTATCCGCCGCAATTGCCGCGAACTCGAGGTCTTGGGTGGCTATGACAATCGACCAGCCCGAAGCCTTGAGCGCGGCCAACCGCTTGGCCAGTTTCCGCGCGGTCGCGAAATCGACGGCCGCCGTCGGCTCGTCGAGCAGCAAGACGCCCGGCGAGGCCGCCTCGGCCTGCTCGACAATCGCGGTCAGAGCGGCTAACTGGTCCTCGCCGCCGCGCGCCTGCTGACACAACGCCAAGGCGCCCACGCCCCGCTCGGCCGCTTGGCCGCCGAGGGATTCAAGCAGGCGGCTCTTGCCGCTGGCGTTGTCGCCCATCAGGGCCAGCGACCGGCCGGGAATGAGCCTGAGCCCGCCCGCCTCGACCAGGACGGCGCTGTCCACTTCCGCCGCGGTCTCCGGGGCCGCCTCGGCTGCGACAGCGGCGGCGCCGGCGGCGTCATCGGCGGCCGACTGAGCGGCATCGGCGGCAGCGGCGGCGTCGGCGGCCGACTGAGCGGCATCGTCCAACTGCGCCACCGCGTTCACGGCGGCCTTGGCGGCGGCCTCCACCTCAGGCCAGGTTGCCAGGCGTTCGCGGGCCTCGGCCACGGAAATTGGATACCGGGCGACCAAGTAGGTGCCGGCCATCGCGTCGTGGCCCTGATCGGCGGACGATTTCATGTGCCTGATCAGCGGAATTGTCACGTTGGCGGGTAGGGCGCTGGTGAAGGCGGCGGCGTTCGCGCTTGTCCCCACTATGAAATCCTGCACATTGCCGTCAAAGACAAGACGGTCTTTGACGAACAAAAGCACGCGTTCGCAGTGCGGGAAAAGCTCCTCGAGATGGCGGTCGGAAATCACGACCGTGGCCCCTTGCTCGCGGTTTAGGCGAACCAGGAAACCCAAAAGCAGTAAAGCGGCGGCCGGGTCCAGGTGGGCGGTCGGCTCGTCCAGCGCGAAGTTCGGGACCTGGCGGGCCAATTTGGCGGCGAGAGACAAACGCTGGCGCTGACCTCCGGACAAAGTCGCCGGATCGCGGCCGACAAGCTCGCCGGCGCCGAGCAGACTCAACATGTCGGCCAGGAAAGGCGAGTCCCCGCCGGCGGCCAATCCCGGCTCGGAGGGCCTCAGATTCCGAATGAACTCTCCCTTGCGGCTGCTGGTCAAACCGCAAACCACCACGAAACTGCCTGGTTCGATGACCAAGCCCTCGACGTTTAGCGCCAACCCCTCTAGACCTTTCGTCGCTGTTTTAGCCGGCCGCCGCGCCCGCGCGCCGCATCGCCAACGCAGGCGCAATAGGCGCGCGATGACGCGCCGCCATTGGACAGCCGACGATGGGTGGCCGTGGCCAACTGCCGCTCACAGCCACCCATCGCGATCGGCGGACCCGGATGACGGCCCGCTTTTCCCCTATTCGGCGCCGGAAATGAACTTGCCGAGCAGGTAGCCCCAAGTCAGGCAACGACTGGTGGACGTGCCCGAGACGTGAATTGGGTAATCCTGCGCGTAAAAGTCGCCCGAGACGTTGCCCGCGGCGTACAAACCCGGGATGACCTCGCCGTTGGTGTCGAGGCACTCCAGTCGCTTGGTCATCTTGATGCCGCCGACGATGCTCATCATGGTGCCGCCGTTGCGCATGGCGTAGAACGGCGCCTGGACTATGGGGTAAAGCATGCGCGGGTCTTTGCAGAATTGGCTGTCCCGGCCGGCCTCGCAGTCCGCGTTGTATTGCGCGACTTGCGCCAAGAAGGCCTCTTTGTCGATTTCGCCGATCAGATCGGCCAATTCCTCGAGGGTGTCGGCTTTGAAGCCCACCCCGTTGGTTATGTAGCCTTCGATTTCAGTGCGCATCGCGTCGCGGTCGAAGGGAACGCCCTGCACGCCGCTCAAGCTATCCCAGAACATGCCGCCGCCGTAATTGAGGCTGTCGGCGTTGTCGCGGTCATAGTTGTCGTCGAAAATCGAATAGGAGAAGCCTTTGGGCTGCAGCATGAACTGCACGGCTTTGCCCTGCACCCAGGTCGCCTCGTTCATGTAGCGCCGGCCCTTTGTGTTCACGAACATAAACGGCCCGTGGAAGATCGCCAGCGCCTGGGGATGGAGCATCGGCGGGAACGGCTTGCCCTGCATGGCCGCGCCGACCCACATCGCCATCTTGTGTCCGTCGCCGGTGCTGAAGCCGGGCGGGGCGAACTGGTTGTCAAGGGCGTTGGCGGTGAATTCCTCGACGTAGCACTCCATCATCTCGGAGTCGTCGTGGATGCCTCCGGTGGTCAGGACGACGGCCTTGGTGCCGGTGTATTTCTTGTGGGCGCCGCTTTCGTCTTCTGTGATGACGCCGGTGACCCGGTCGCCTTCTTTGACAAGCTGGACGACTCTGGTGTTGAAGGTCGCTGTGAACTTGTCGGCGTGCTCATCTTTGAGAAGCTTGAAATGCGCGGCGGTGGGCATATAGAAGAACTTGAAGCCGGGGGCGAACTCGATCGCATAGACCTCGTCCGGCACTTCGAAGTCCGGGCCGGCCTGGGTGGAGCAGTTGTCCGGCTCCTCCGGGAACCATTCGAACTTGCCCCAGGCCGAAATCAAAGCCTGGGTGGCGCCGGGGTCGACGTGCTGGACGTTTGCCCACATCCAGTCCAGGGCCTCGCCGGAGCGGTCGAACCACTGTTGGACCAGTTCCTCGTTGACCCGGTTGCCCGATGACCGAATCCAGAGATACTGGGCGCGGTCGCGGTTGACGTGAAGGTCGGCTTCCCGGTGCAAATGGGACTCGCAGCTACCGGTCGACCCGCCGCGGGCCTGCACCCATTCCGACTTCTCGAACGCTAGGACGGAAAGGCCGTTCTCGACGCAGGACAGCGACGTGTGCACGCCCGCGTTCCCCAGACCCACGACGATGACGTCGGCGCTGCCGCCGTCCTCCGCGTCCGTTATCGGCTCTGGAACGTCCTCCCAGGTCCAGTGGGCCTTCACATAGCCTTTGGGGCCGTCGCCGCCGCTGGAACCAGTGGGGCTCTCGCTCTTGCCGTCGTCTGGCGACGATGGCGAGCAGGCGGCGGCCAGACCCGTCGCCGCCACGCCCGCGCCGACCAGCGCCGCCCCTTTGAGGAAGCTCCGCCGGTCCGTTCCCGCCGATTTAAACTCTCGCATTACGCGCTCCTTGATGTTTGATTTGGACTCTTGTTCTAATAGCTCTTTGATGTGGACTTGGACTCTTGTATTACTCGCCCCCGGCGGCCGGGGTTCCGGCCGCCAACTGGCGAACGACCCCGCCTTAGTTCATTCGGCTTGGGCTTCTTTGATTTGCCTTTGCTGCTCCGCATACGTCAACCACCCCTCCGGCACAACCGCGTCGGCATGACACTGCGTGCACCACATCACCGACTGCTCATGCGT
>JAITKC010000024.1 GCA_031278665.1 Bifidobacteriaceae bacterium
GCAGCTCGGTGATGGACATCTTGGTCGCCCTGTACTACAAATACGCCCGCATCGACCTCGACCAGCCCGAATGGCCCGAACGCGACCGAGTGATCGTCTCCAAGGGCCACGCCGGCATCGCCCTGGCGCCGCTACTGGTCGACCTCGGCTGGAACGACCGGGCGTTACTCAAAACCTTCAACCTGACCAACTCGCCAATGGGCATCCATCTGGACAAACACAAAGTGGTGGGCTTGGACGCCTCGACCGGCTCGCTTGGCCACGGTCTGCCCATCGCCGTCGGCACGGCGCTGGCGGCGCGAGTGCTCGGCAAGGAATACCGCACCTGGTGCGTGCTCGGCGACGGCGAGTTGAACGAGGGCTCCAACTGGGAGGCCGCGATGAGCGCCGCGCATTACCGCCTGGACTCCCTAATCGCGTTAGTGGACCGCAACCGCCACATGATCGACGGGCCGACCGAGGATGTGATGGCGATCGAGCCGTTGGCGGACAAGTTCGCCGCCTTCGGCTTCAACACCCTGGTGGTCGACGGGCACAGCTTCCCAGCGCTGGCCGGGGCGATCGAGGCGGCCCTGGCCACCCGGGGCCGTCCCACCTGCGTGATCTGCAACACCGTCAAAGGCGCCGGCATCGACTTCATGGAAGACAACTACATCTGGCACTACGGCGCCCTGGACGAAGCCAAACACGCCCAAGCCGGGTCCAGTCTGGACGCCTATCACCGGCGCCGCCGAGCCGTCGCCGAACGGGAAGGAGCCTGATATGCCGGGCGGATTGACTTACACGGCGGTGGACTCGACTGAGCTGTCCACTATGGAGTACTACGGCAAGGCGCTGGTCGAGTTGGGCGAACAGCACCCGGAGGTGGTGGCGTTGACCGCCGACCTCGGCAAGTCGACCAAAATAGGCGATTTCATGAAGGCCTTCCCCGAGCGCTTCTTCAACGTCGGCATCGCCGAGCAGAATATGTTCGGGATCGCGGCCGGGATGGCCGAGGCCGGGCTGGTGCCGTTCTTGTCCACTTTCGCCCAGTTCGCCTCACTGCGGGCGGCCGACCAGCTTTCGACCGACATCTGCTACCAGAACGTCAACGCCAAGGTCATCGCCACCCATGCGGGAACCTCGTTCGGCCAGGCCGGCTCGACCCACCACGCCATCTCAGACCTGGCGGTGGCACGGGCGCTGCCGAACCTGACGGTTGTGGTCCCCGCCGACAGCTTCGAGACGGTCAACGCGATTCGGGCCGCCTACGAGACCCCGGGTCCGTTCTACATCCGCATCAACCGGGGCTTCGACCACCTGCTCTACCCCTCCACCGACTACGGCTTCGAATTGGGCCGGGCGGTCACCTTGCACCAGGGCACCGACATCACCGTCATCGCCTGCGGCTCTTGCGCCTACCAGGCTTTGACCGCGGCCCAATTCCTGGCCGGGGCGGAAGGCTTGAGCGTCCGGGTGTTGAACGTCCACACCGTCAAACCGCTCGACGTGGCGGCGGTGGCGGCGGCCGCGGCCGAGACTCGGCGCTTGATCACGGTCGAGGACCACAATGTGATCGGCGGTTTGGGCTCGGCGGTGGCCGAGGTGGTCGCCGAGGCCGGCCGGGGCTGCGCCTTCAGGCGGCTGGGCATCGCCGACCATTTCGCCCCCATCGGCCTGCACGAGGACATCATGTCGATCGAGGGAATCGACTCCAACGGCATCATCGCCGCCGTCCGCGAAGTCATGAGCTTGGACTTCGAGGAGGACGACGACTGGACGGACGAGGTCTGAGGCCGGGAGGTTTGGCGATGATTCCGGAATCCGAGGTTTTCACCAACAAGCTCTTCTTGAACGCGGTGCTGCCGTTGCTCAAAGTGGTCGCCGCCGACGTGCCGGAGTTGTCCGCCAAGTTCGCCAAACTGAGCGGGGTGGCCCAGATCGCCGCCCTGGACCCGGACGCGCCCGGCGGCAAAGTCGCCACCCATTTCGTGATCGAGTCCGGCGCCTGGACAGTCGTGGCCGACCAGGTCCACCCGGCGCCCGATGTCGAATTGGAGTTCAAATCCATCCCGGCCATGAACGCCTTCTTCAAAGGCAAGATCGCCCTTTCGACCCTGCCCAGGATGCGCGGCGTTGTTGCCCGCCTGCCGCTGTTCGCCGCTTTCATGCGCACGCTGCTGAAAATGAGTTCCCTGCTCACGGTCAAACAGGCGCCGCGGGACCGCGACACCCAGCGCCTGGTCGTCAAGTGCTTCTTCTACCTGCTCACGGCTGGTATATCGCAACTCAACAAACTCGGTCACCCGGAGGTCGCCCGCTGGACGGCGACCAGCCCCGACCGCGTCTACGCCCTGGACGTCGAGGGCCATCCCGAAGTCGCCGCCCACCTGCGCGTCAAAGCCGGCAAGAGCCGCTCCGGCCGGGGCGTCTACACCCGGGCCCTGCCGTTCTTCACCCTCCGCTTCGACTCGTTCGCAAGCGCCCTGGGCATTCTGCTCGCCACCGACGACATGCTGGAAGCCACCAAGGCCCGCCGGCTGATCATGGACGGCGCCCCCGAGTTCGGCGCCCAATTCGGCGGATTCTTGTTGACTGTCGGCCACTACGTCCAATGACCGCGGCGAACAGGGCCGGTTGAGCCGCCGGGTCGGCGCCTACCAGACCCGGACGCGGTTGTGGCCGGAGCGTAGGGCGGCGATTGGGCCGGGCGGCGAATCGCCTTCGACCAGGGCGCCGGTCAAGTCGGTGTCGAGGGCCAGCGGCGAGCCGTCCGGCGCCTCGAAGTCGGCGTCCGCGAAACGCACCCGCGGCAAGGTGGCCGTGCTTTGGACCGGCACGGCGAGGTCGGCGAACTCCGGCGGCAGGTCGGCGACCAGCCAGACGGCATCGTCCAAAGGCTCTAGCCGGACCCGGGCGGCGGCCGGGGCGGCGACGGCGCCGTCCTCCCCCAAGTAGGCGGCCGCGCCCCCCAAGTACAGGTTGCGGCTCAGATAAACCGGCTGTTTGAGGCCGATGACGGCTTCCAGGTCGCCCGGCAGGGCGACCTCCACGCTGGTCAAATAATCGTCGAAGGACGGCGGGTGGCCGTCGTAACCGGCGGTGCCGTGACCAACCGAGCCAGCCGGCGCCGCGCCGGGGGCATAGGCGGCGGCGATGTCGCCGGGGTCGCCCGACTCGCCGGGGCCGAGGAAGACGTTGCCGACCCAGCGGTCGTCGCCGCCGTAGATCACCGCGTAGCCGGCCACTTCGGTGGAATGGGGCCGGTGATAGGGGGTGGCCCGGTCCATCACATTTTCCAGCCGCAGCGTGCCGGCCACCAGGTTGGCGACAAAAGCCCCGCCCTGGCTGAACAACTCGATCGAGGCGGGCGAGGCGAGGACGTTGTGGTCCACCACATAGGGACCGTGGCTGACTTCGATGAAAATGTCGCGATTGTTCGCGAAGTAGACGTTCCGGGTCACCCTGGCCCCCTGCGCCTGCCAGTCCAGCCAGGTTCCCAGAGAGCAGTCGTGAATCAGGTTGTGGGATATCTCCACGTCGACGGCGGCATGTAATTTGACGCCGGCGATCTCATAGCCGTAGAACTCCCGCTTCAGCGCGATGTGATGGATGTGGTTGTCGTGAATCCGCGAGAACACAGCCCCAAGATGGCCGACTATGCCGTTTTGGCCGCAGTTGTAAATATCGTTGCGTCTGACCACATGCGATCCGACCCGCTCTTTCGACCAGCCGATGGCCCTGGCCGCGAACACCGCCTCCAGTTGGTATTGGTAACCCGGCTTGTCATGGCGGCGGGTGAAATAGTTGTCGCCGGTTGAGGCCTCTTTGCCGAGCGAAACCGCCGAACATTTGGCGTCGTGGATGACGTTGTCCTCGATTATCCAGCCCTTCGCCCAGTTCGGGCCGATCAGCCCCGGCTGATCGGCTGTGGGCGGCGTCCAGGGGCAGGCCGCCTGGGCCAACTCGAACCCGCGCACGGTGATGTAGTCGCGGCCGGTCTGGCGGGGATAGAAGACGCTGCGGCGGACGTTGATTTCGACCAATTCGGCGTTTGGATCCACCGCGCCGAAGTTCGCCCAGATTGTGGTGCGGTCCGGCCCGACTTCGGCCCGCCAGACCCGCTGGGTTTGGTCAGGATCGCGAACCGGGTCGATCAGACCGGTCCAATCGTCGCGCACCTCGGTCCGCCGGGGCGGGGCGACCAGTTCCTCCGGGGCGGCGACTTCGTAGAAGCTGACACCGTTCAGGTAAACATCGCCCAAGTGCTTGACCGGGGCCTGGTTGGACTGTTTGACCAGCCAGTCGCCGTCCACGGCCAAGGCGTACGGGTTGAAATCCCCGAACATGGCGTTCGGCAGGTCGACCCGCCAGACGGCATCGGACTGGCGGACCCAGCCGGTGACCACCTCGGAACCCTTGACGACGACGTGTTCGCCGTCAGCCGCCCGAAACACGATCCGCCGCCGGTCGGACAGTCCGGCGTTGCGCGGGTCGACCCACTCGCGGTAAACGCCGGCGTGGACCACCACCTCGTCGCCGGCCTGGGCCGCCCGGGCGGCTCGGTCAATCGTGCGGAAAGGATCGCCGGTCAGGCCCGAAGCTTGGTCGGAGCCGGTCTTGGCGACGTGGTATTCGGTCACAGCGGTTTCGCCCTTCTGATAGTTCGCGTCTTATGGCTGAACCGTAGCGCCGACCGGCCCCGAATTGGGCCGCCGGGCCGGGCTAAAGACTTTCAATCCGGGGCGGGCCGGTCGATTCGCGTTCGACTAGGCGGGTGGCCAGCCGCAGTTGCCGGACCGCCAACGCCTCGCCTCGGATCAGGCTCAAAATCACCTGAACGGTCAGCCGGCCGATTTCGTCCAGCGGCTGGACCACGGTGGTCAGACCGGGCGTCGACCAGGCCGCGTGCATTGTGCCGTCGAATCCGATGACCGACAATTCGGCGGGCACCGCCAGGCCGCGCTCGCTGGCGGCGGCCATCACCCCGAGCGCGCAGCCGTCGCAGTTGGCGGCGATGGCGGTGGGCGGCCGGTCCAACGACAACAGCCGGCGGGCCGCCGCCAGGCCGTCTTGCGGGGTGAAACCGGCCTCAACCACCAATTCCTCGTCCAATTCCAGACCGGCTTCGGCGAACGCGGCCGCCATGCCGCGCCGGCGCTCGCGCGCGAAAGTTGAGTTCTGGCGTCCTATAACCAGGGCGATCCGCCGGTGTCCCAGGCCCAACAGGTGGCGGATGGCCAGTTGGCCGCCGCCAAAATTATCGGCCGAAATCGACGCCACGCCGGCGTCCGCCAGCGCGTCGCAATCGACCGAGGCCAACGGCAAGCCGACCCGCTCGCAAGCCTCGATCTGCTCGCGCGTCAAGTTCGAGGTGATGAAAACCGCGCCCTGGCAGCCGCCGCCGAGTAGCGAGCGGGCCCACCGGTTCATCCGCTGGCGATCCGGCGCCGGCGGCGGATCGAGCAGCCGGACAATCACCTGCACGCCCCGCGCCGCCGCCTCTTGGAGCAACGACTCGAGAATGTGGGCGCAGTACATGGTCGCGTCGAGGCTGCGGAAGATCGCCGTGACGCGGATCACGGCTTGGCCGGGGGCGTCCGCCCGCGGCGTCGACGGCGAATATCCGAGTTCGTCGATCGCCTGGCGAACGCGGGCTCGCGTCGCCGGGGCGACGCCGGGGCGAGCGTTCAACACTTTCGACGCCGTCGCCAGCGACGCCCCCGCGCGTCGGGCCACCGATGACAAAGTGGCCCGCGAAGCCGGCGACATGAATCCTCCTTGAAAAACTTTCACCGCCCCAAGCGGCGCCAGCGCCTCGATCGCCAGATTCTACTCGCGGTAGCATGACGGCGTCCCGAACAGGCGATCCGCTGGCCCGGCCAATTCGGCGCCGGCGCCGGCGGACGGTCCGCCAAGGAGGTTTTGGCCCGGCTATGGAAACTATTCTCGATCCCTTCGACGCGCCGCCGCTGAACTGGGGTTTCATGGGGCCCGGCGGCATCGCCGCGACAGTGGCCGAATCGCTGGTCAAGGCGACCAGGCAACGCCTGGTGGCAGTCGGCTCGCGCTCGCTTGAACGGGCCGAGGCCTTCGCCCGCCGTTTCGGCGCGCCCAGGGCCTACGGCTCGTATGCGGCCTTGGCGGCCGACCCCGAGGTCGACGCCGTGTACATCGCCACTTTGCACCACACCCATTTCCCCTTGGCTGTTCTGGCTTTGGAGGCCGGCAAGGCCGTGCTGGTGGAAAAGGCGTTCACACTCAACCAGGCCGAGGCGCGCCAGTTGGCGGATTTGGCCGGCCGGCGCGGGCTGTTCTTGATGGAGGCGATGTGGACGCGGTTCTTGCCGCACATGATCGAACTGCGCAATTGGGCCGCCGCCGGGCGTCTCGGCGAAATCCGCTACCTCCAGGCCGATTTCGGCTTCGCCCATGACTACGACCCGACCTCGCGAATGTTCGACCCGGCCGTCGGCGGCGGCGCGCTATTGGACCGCGGCGTTTATCCGCTCTACTTGGCGGCCGACTTCCTTGGCCTGCCCAGTCGCGTCGCCGCCAGCGCGACGCTGGCGCCGTCCGGCGCGGACGCCCAGTTCAGCGCGATCCTCGACTACCCGCGCGGACAGGCGCTAATCGAGTCGTCGATGATTGTCACCACGCCGCAGGAGGCTTGGCTGGCCGGGACCGAGGCGATGGTCCGCATTCCGGCGCGCTACTGGTCCCCGACCGGATTGGAACTGCACGCCGACGGAAAAGTCGAGACTTGGCGACGCCAGGTGGTCGGCGCCGGTTACGAATTCGAGTTGGCCGAGGTCGCCCGCCGAGTGTCCGATGGCGCCACCGGTTCGGCCGTCATGCCCGTCGCCGAGAGCGTCGAACTGACCGGTCTGTTAGACCAGATTCGCGGGCAGATCGGGGTCGTCTGGCCGGGCGAGGCCGGCTGAGGCGGCCGGCGGCCGGGCCGGCCACGCCGCTCACGCCTTGGGGGCCTTGGGGGCCTTGGGGGTTTTCGACGCCTTGGGGGCCTTGGGGGCCTTCGGGGCCTTCGCGGTCGAGGCGCGTTCGACTAAGGTCGTGGCGACCTCGTGGCGGTGGCTGACCACCTCGGCGCCGCTGGCCAAGTCCACTAAATGGCGCACCGCGGCCATTCCCATCTCGCGCACCGGCTGGCGCACAGTCGTCAACTGGGGGGAAACCCATTGGGCCAGATTGACGTCGTCGAAGCCGACCACCGAAAGGTCTTGGGGAATCCGCAGCCCGCGCTGGCGCGCCGCCTCGTAGACGCCATAGGCCTGTTCGTCCGAACAAGAGAAGATCGCGGTCGGCGGATCCGGCAAATCGAGTAGCGCCGCGCCCTCCCGGCGGCCGCCGGTGACCAGCGAATCGCCGGGGCGGACTAACTCCGGGTCGAATTCGATGCCGGCCCTTCGCAGCGCGGCCCCATAGCCGTCCAGCCGGTCGGCCATGCAGATCTCCCGTTCGGGGCCGGAGATGAAACCGATCCGGCGGTGGCCAAGTGAGATCAAATGTTCGGTTCCCAACAGGCCGCCGGCCCAGTTGGTGGCGGCGATCACGCAAACGCCGGCCGGCGGCGGGCCGACTGGTTCGAGTAAAACGATCGCGATTCCCTCGCGTTGTAACACCGCCATAGTGGTCGGCGACAACTCGGTCACCACGGCGACCACCCCGTCCGACCCCCGGTGGATTATCCGCGACAGCCAGCGCTCTTCGCTGCCGGGTTCGTCCGAAGACATCGTCGCCACCAGGTCGATGCCTTGGCGTTGGGCCTCCGAGTCGGCGCCCATGAACACCAGCGAACCCCACTGGCTGTCGGCGCCGGTGAGCAACAGGTCGATAGTCGTGACCGGGGCGTGGCGCCGGGTTCGGCGGGAGTAGCCGTTGTCGGCCAAGGCTTGTTCGATTATCGCCCGGGTGTGGTCGGCCACGCCTTCGCGGTGGTTGAGGACTTTGGAGACCGTCGGCACCGAAACACCGACTAATTCGGCGATCCGGGCCATTGTCGGAGGGCCGTCAGACATGTTGGTGCGCCCCCCAGCGGCCGCTGTCCCGGTCCGACGGCACCTGCCCGGCCGGGCAACTGAAATGGTGCGATCCCGAGCCGACTAAAACCCCGCCCGTCTGGCCCGGCAAACTGACCGACGCCCGGCTGCCGGGCGGCACCGTCAGGTCGAGGCGGAACCAGTCGCCGTCCAATTCCCAAGCCACCTCGATGCGCCCATAAGGGCTGATATGCGCGGTTTTGGCCCAGTTTATCCCGCCGCCCGGCTGCGGGGCGATTCGCGCCAGCCGGTAACCCGGCTCGCCCGGCGCCAAGCCGCCGATCACGCGGTGCATCCAGTCGGCGATCATCCCGAACACGGGGTGGTTGAAGGAGAGCATGTCGCCCGGGTTGAGCGAGCCGTCGGCCAGCAGCGAGTCCCAGCGCTCCCAGAAAGTTGTGGCGCCGCGTTCGACCGCGAACCGCCAGGACGGCACGCCCCGGTTGTTCAGCAGGCGGTAGGCCAGATCGGCCCGTCCACGCCCGACCAGAACCTCCATCAGGGCCTGCGTTCCCGGGTAACCGGCCTCGATCGCGCCGCGGCGGCGCAGAATAGTCACCAAGCGGTCAAAGGCGGCCTCGGCGCGTTCGCCTTCCAAGGCGCCGAAAGCCAGCGCCATGGCGTAGGCGGTCTGCGAATCGGAAACCACCAACCCCCTCGGGGAGACAAACGTTTGGTTGAAGAACTCGACCAGTTCCCGGCCCAACGCCTCGGCCTCGGCCTGGCAGGCGGCATCGCCCGCCAACCCGGCGGCCTGGCCGACAAGCCGGGCGCAACGGATCGCGCCCAACGCCATCACGACGTCGTATTCGGTCCGCCCGTTCTCCGGATTGTTCGGCGGGGCGGTCGGGTCGAGCCAATCGCCGAACTGGAAGCCCGGCGTGGGGAACCCGGACAGCACCTCGCGGCCGACTAGCCGCGTCCACGCCCACATCGAGCCCAACTGGCGCGCCAGCCGGTCGAGGTCGCCGAAGCGCTGGTAGACGGTCATCGGCGCGATACAGGCGGCGTCGGAGAAAATCGCCATCGGATAGTCGCCCGGGAAGGGGACCAGATCGAGCGCCGGCACGACCATTGTCGGACTGCCGTTCGGGCGCTGGTCGGCCGCCAGGTCCTCAAGCCAGGAGGCGTGCCAGGCCGACGTGTCGTAGATGAACGCCGCGGCCGGGGCGACGTGCGCGGCGTCGCCAATCCAACCGAGGCGCTCGTCGCGCAACATGCAGTCGGACGGGACGTCCAACATGTTGCCGCCGATCGACCAGACGGCGTTCTCGTGGAGGCGGTTAAGTTCGGGGTCGGAGCACTCGAACCAGCCGATCCGCTCCAAAGCGTTGCGCACCACGACGCCGCGCACCGAGTCCGCGATCACCGCCCCAGCCGGGTCGTCTATTCCGATATAGCGGAACGACCGGTCCGCGAAAACCGGTTCCCAGTCGAAGCGCTCGGCTTGGGCCACCACCACCCGGTCGGCGTTGCGCGCGGTCCGCTGCGGCCGCAAGGCTAATTCGCCCCGGTCCAGCACCTCGGCCACGCGCAAACCGACCGCGGCGCCCGGCCGGCCCTCAAGGCTCAGGCGCACATGGCCGGCGATGACTTGGCCGAGGTCGGCGATCTTTTGCCCGGACGGACTGGTCGACCAGGCGGCGACCGGCCGCTCGGCGACTTCCCGGATGGCCGGGAAAGCCGGCGCGACCAGGCGGGCCGGCGGCAACGGCCCGGCCTGGACCGGACTCCAGGCGGAGTCGTCGAAGCCGGGCCGGTCCCAGCCGGCCGGCTCTTTGCTTTGATCGAAGGTTTCGCCGTCGTAATACGACGTGGCGACGATGCCGCCTTGTCCGGCCCGCCACCGCCGGTCGCTGACGATTAGGTGTTCGCCGCCGTCGGGAGCGGTCAACTCGAGTTGCGCGATCAAGCCGGTCTTCTCGCCGTAGTTGTGGCGCAAGCCGCCCCGCCACCAGCCGAGGCGGCCGGCGAACCAGCCGTCGGCCAGTAGCGCGGCCAGGACGTTGGGGCCGGGCCGGAGCAAACCGGCGACATCGTAGACCTGGTAGCGCAGGCGATGGCGGTAGCTGGTCCAGCCGGGCGCCAACCGCTCGGGGCCGACCGGCTGGCCGTTCAAGACCAGTCGGTAGACGCCTTGGGCGCTGGCGTACAGGCGGGCGCGCCCGCCGGCGGCCGGGTCGGCCGGGTCCCAGGGCAGGGCGAACTCGCGGCGCAAGTAGGCGCAGAGGTCGTCGCCCAGACGCGGCGGCTGAATCAACTCGGCCGACCAGTCCGAGCGCTCCAACAGCCCGGCTTCCAGGCGCAGCGGCTGAGACCACGGGCTTTGGCCGTCCGGGCCCCAGACGCGCGCCTGGACCGAAACCGTTTCGCGCGACTTCAGGGCCTCGAACGGCCAGGGCGCGAAAAGCTGGTCCGGGCTGTCGACCCGGTCGGCTTCAAGGCGTCGGCCCGCCCGTTCGATTCGCAATTGGTAGGCGTCCTGAAGCCAGCCGTCGGCGGCGCCCGCCACCTGCCAACTCAACCTCGGTTGACCGCTCCCGACCAGACCGTCGACGGCCTGGTCCGCCCTCAGGCAAATGACCAGCGCCATTATTCGCCCGCCAGCGCCGCTTGGAGCCTGGCATGGGTCCGGACCAGCCGGGCCGCCACGGCGGCCTCGGCCGGATCGGCGCGGGCGAACTGCGGATTGGCCCGCCGCCAGGCGAGGATTTTGTAAATCTCGCGCTCGAAGAACCGGGTCGGGTTGAAGGCCGGCACGTAGCGCCGGATCTTGGCGTTGTCGAACACTTCGGAATGGGACAGGTCGCCGGCCAACAGCCCCGACCAGAACCAGTCCGGCTGGCTTTCGGCACTCGTTTCGGTGGCCAGGTGCAGCAGTTTCGGCCGAACGCCCAAGGCGTGTGC
>JAITKC010000115.1 GCA_031278665.1 Bifidobacteriaceae bacterium
CGCGCTATCAGGGCTTGCGACTTGGGGCCGGGGATTTCGGTGACCAGGCGGCGCTCCTGGGGCAGCCCTGGCGGTGGCGCGGCCGGCGGCTGGATCGGCTCGGGGCGTGGCGGCGTGGCGGGTGGCATGGCGGCTCCTTGGGCGTCCTCGCGGGCCTGTGTTCGGAGCCCAGCCTAGCCGCCGCCCGGGACGCGGTTCGCGCAGGGCGCAAGCGTGCGCGGGCGCGGGGGGCCGTGAGGCCTGGGTGGCGGCGGCGCGAATGTGGGAAGATGGGCGGGTGCTCAAAGCCTGAGCATGGTCCGCCGGGGCCAGGGGAGGCCCGGGCGGCGCCTTTCACAACGGATCGTCCGGCACGTACCTGCCGGTGAAGGGAAGTACTGCAATGGCAACTGTGACCTTTGACGGGGCCACTCGGAATTACCCTGGAAGCACCAAGCCAGCGGTCGACCACCTCGACCTCCACATCGAAGACGGTGAGTTCTTGGTGCTGGTCGGCCCCTCCGGCTGCGGCAAGTCGACCTCGCTGCGGATGCTGGCCGGGCTCGAGGAAGTCAACGACGGCCGCATCATGATCGGCGACCGCGACGTCACCGACGTCCAGCCGAAAGACCGGGACATCGCCATGGTGTTCCAGAACTACGCGCTCTATCCGCACATGACCGTCGCGGACAACATGGGCTTCGCGCTCAAGATCGCGGGAATGCCCAAAGCCGAGATCCGCGAGCGCGTCGAGGAGGCCGCCCGCATCCTGGACCTGGAAGAGTACTTGGCGCGCAAGCCCAAGGCGCTGTCCGGCGGCCAGCGTCAGCGTGTCGCCATGGGCCGCGCGATTGTGCGCAACCCAAAGGTCTTCCTGATGGACGAGCCGCTGTCCAACCTCGACGCCAAACTGCGCGTCTCCACCCGCACCCAGATCGCGTCGCTGCAGCGGCGCCTGGGCGTCACCACCGTCTATGTCACCCACGACCAAACCGAGGCCCTGACCATGGGCGACCGCATCGCCGTCCTCAAAGACGGGTTGCTGCAACAGGTCGGCTCGCCGCTGGTCTTGTACGACAAGCCGGCCAACGCCTTCGTGGCGACGTTCATCGGCTCGCCCGCTATGAACATCGGCACCTTCCCGGTGACCGGCGAGTCGGTTCAGATCGGCGAGGCGCAGGTGATGCTCAGCCGCGAGGTCCTGGCCGCGATCACCCCAGAAGACGACGGCAAACTGATCGTCGGCTTCAGGCCCGAGAACCTTGAGCCCGCCACGGCGGACACCCCAGGGGCCGTCCCGGTCGAGATCGACATAGTCGAGGAACTCGGCTCGGACGCCTACGCCTACGGCAGCCTCAAGGGGTCCAACCCGGAGACCACCACCCTTCAGGGCGGGTCGCTGATCGCGCGCGTCGACCCCAGGTCGGTGCCGCGCAAAGGCGAAACGGTCTACTTCTCGATCCGCGCCGGCGAACAGCACAATTTCTCGGCCGCGACCGGAGAGCGCCTGCCCGAGTGACATCGGTCGCCGGGCGAGCGCCCGGCAGTGTTTTGGACCGCCGCCGAAGCGGCCGCGAAGGGTTAGCCCGCCGGCCGCCTCGGCGGCGGTTCGTCATTTGGTTATGCCCGATGCCGCCGGCTCGGCTTCGGCCCGCAGCGCCGGCTGGCGCGGCGTGTAGCGTGGCGGTGGCAGACGGCATCGGACAGCGAGGCCGGAACCACGGGAGAACCTGACGCCCAGGACCGAACAAGTCAACTCAACTCGGGGAGCGAACACAAATGGCCCAAGCCCTGACGATCACGGCTGTCAGCCCGGACTCGGCGCTGTTCGACTTGCCGTGGCAACTGCCGTTGGCCGAGTGGCCTCAAGACGTGGTGCTGGCGTTGCCCAGGGGCATTTCGCGCCATGTCGTCCGCTTTGTCAAACTGTCCGGCCGGGTGCTGGCGGTCAAGGAGATCGCGTCCGACGCCGCCGGCCGCGAATACGCCCTGCTCAAGGAACTGGCCAGCCTGGACGCCCCGGCGGTCGGGCCGGTGGCGGTGGTGGGCGGGCGCGCCACCGCCGCCGGCGAGCCGCTCGACGCCGCTTTGTTGACTCGTCATCTCCAGTTTTCGCTGCCCTATCGGGCGCTGTTCTCCTACCGGCTGCGGCCGGACATGGCGACCCGGCTGCTGGACGCCTTGACGCTGCTGATTGTGCGCCTGCACCTGCTCGGCTTCTATTGGGGCGACGTCTCGCTGTCGAACACTTTGTTCCGCCGCGACGCCAAAGAGTTCTCGGCCTACCTGGTGGACGCTGAGACCGGCGCCATCCACGAGCAGTTGACCCGCGGCCAGCGGGCCTACGACATCGACCTCGCCCGCACTAACGTGATCGGTGAATTGATGGACCTCGAGGCCGGCGAGATGCTGGAAGACGACCTCGACCCAGTGGCCATCGGAGATTTCCTAATCGAACGCTACGACCAGCTTTGGCGGGCGCTGACCGAGGAGGAGACAATCTCGGCCGACGCCCGCTGGCGCCTGCAGGACCGCATCAACCGGCTCAACGACCTCGGTTTCGACGTCGCCGAGATGTCGATGACAACCGATCCGGACGGCACGTCGCTGCACATCCGCCCGCAGGTGGTCGACGCCGGTCATCATTCCCGCCGCCTGTTCCGGCTGACCGGCTTGGATGTGCAGGAGAACCAAGCCCGGCGGCTGCTCAACGACCTCGACACCTACCGGATGGACTCCGGCCAGGCCGAAGCCGAGGAGGACTTCGTCGCCCATGACTGGCTGACCCACGTCTTCGAGCCGGCCGTCCGCTCGGTGCCGCGCGAACTGCGCGGCAAACTCGAACTGCCGCAGATCTATCACGAGATCCTTGAGCACCGCTGGTTCATGTCGCAACGCGAGTCGCGCTACGTGCCGTTGGACGAGGCGGTCGCCAGTTATATCGCCAACGTCCTGGCCCACCGCCGCGACGAATCCGAGATGATCCTGGCCGACACCCTCCAACTGCCGGCCGCCGACGACGTGCCGATGGGCTGACCGGCCGATGGGCTGACCGGCCGCGTTCGGCCGCGCCGCCTGCCGGCCCAGGCCTCTACGACCCGTTCGGCCGGGCGGCGCGGCGCTGTTTGGCGACCTCGTAGAGGACGATGCCGCCGGCGACGGCCGCGTTCAGCGATTCGGTTTGGCCGTCCATCGGGATGGACACCGTCAGGTCGCAGGTCTGCCTGATCAGGCGCGCGAGCCCCTTGCCCTCCGAGCCGATCACCAGGGCGACCGGTCCGGCGGCCAATTCGAGGTCGGCGGCATCGGCGGCCCCCTCGGCCTCAAGGCCGACCACGAACAAGCCGGCCTGTTTGTACTCTTCGAGCGCCCTGACCAGGTTCGGGGTGCGGGCCACCGGCAGGCGGGCGGCCGCGCCGGCCGACACCTTCCAAGCCGTGGCCCCCATCTGGGCCGAGCGGCGCTGCGGGATGAGCAAGCCGTGGGCGCCGAAGGCGGCGGCCGAACGCAACACGGCGCCAAGGTTGTGCGGATCGGTGACCTGGTCCAGCGCCACGATCAGGGGTGGGCTGGCGGCTTCGCCGGCCAAGCGCAGCAACTCGTCGGGCGTCTTGTACTGGTACGGCGCGACGCGCAGGGCCGCGCCCTGGTGGGCGGCCCCGGCCGTGCGCTGGTCCAGCTCCCGTTTTGAGACTTGGGCCAAGGCGACGCCCTGATTGCCGGCCAGCACCATGGCCTCGCGAACACGCTCGTCCGACTCGACGCCGGCGGCGACCTCCAGTCGCAGGGACGGGACCTGCGCCCGCAGCGCCTCGAGCACGGCGCCCCGCCCGACCACATAGTCGCCCTCGGCTTTGCCGGCCTTGCCGGCCGGGCCAGTCGCGCCGGCCGCGGCGGCGAAACGCGGGCGGGCCTTATCGCGCCGCTCGGCGGCGGCCTTGCGCTTCGCGGCGGGGTGGTAGGGCCGGTCAACCGCCTTGGGGGTGGGACCCTTGCCCTTCAAGGCCTTGCGGCCCTTGCCGCCCGAGCCGATCTTCGGCCCCTTCTTCGAGCCGGGCTTGCGCACCGCGCCCCGGCGCTTCGAGTTCCCAGGCATGGCCCCCAAGCCTACCCCGCCCGCCTGCGGCGCCGGCCCCGTGGCGGCAAAAGCACCGGAACACGGGGGACGGGCTAGCCGTCTTGGGCGAACTCCCAGCGCGGACCGGCCGGCGAATCCTCGACCTGGATGCCGGCGGCGGCCAAGCGGTCCCGGATGGCGTCCGCGGCGGCGAAGTCGCGGGCGGCGCGGGCGGCGGCGCGAGCCTCCAACTGGGCCTCGACCAGAGTCGCCAAAGCCGCGTCGGCCCTCGACGCGGCCCCGGCCGAAGTGGCCCACGGCTCGGCCAGCGGGTCCATTCCGAGAGCCGCCAACATGGCTCTGACCTCGAGTAACGCGGCAAGCGCCTCGTCGTCCTGGTAATCGGCGAGAGCTGTGTTGCCGCGCCGGACGGCATCGTGCACCTGTGCCAAGGCGAGGGACGTGCCCAAGTCGTCGTCCATCGCCGCGACAAAACCGCTTGGCAGCGCCACCGACGCGACTAGCTGCCCGGCCCCGAGGCGTTCGCCGGCGCGGCGGACGAATCCGACGATCCGCTCGCAGGCGGCGGCGGCCTCGGTCAAAGTGGCGCTGGAGAACTCGACGGTGGAGCGATAATGAGCGGCCGTCAAAATGTACCGCAAGGCCAGCGGATCGGCCTGTTTCAGAAGTTCAGACGCCAGCATGGTGTTGCCGAGCGACTTCGACATCTTGACTCCGGCCTGGGTGATGAAGGCGTTGTGGACCCAGTGGCGGGCGAAGCCGTAGCCGGCGGCGCGGGATTGGGCCAATTCGTTCTCGTGGTGGGGGAAGCGCAAGTCGATGCCGCCGCCGTGGATGTCGAAGGTCTCGCCCAGATAGCGCAGCGCCATAGTCGAGCATTCCAGGTGCCAGCCGGGCCGGCCGCGGCCCCACGGCGTGTCCCAGGCGGCGTCGGCCGGCTCAGTCGGCTTTACAGCCTTCCAAAGGGCGAAATCATGCCGGTCGCGTTTGTCGTCGGCCTCCGGCTCGTCGTCCGCCGAGACCAAGTCCTCCAGCCGCTGATGCGTCAGAGCGCCGTACTCCGGGTAGGAACGGATGTCGAAGTAGACGTTGCCGACCTGGCCGGTGTAGGCGTGCCCGCGCTTGATCAACCGGTCGATGAAGGCGATCATGTCCGGCACCACGCCCGTGGCGCGCGGCTCGTAGGTGGGCGGAAGGACGCCCAAAGCGTCGTAGGCGGCGGTGAACGCCCGCTCCCAGTGACCGGCCCAGGCCCACCAGGGCTGGTCCGCGCCGGCCGCTTTGGCCAGGATCTTGTCGTCGATGTCGGTGACGTTGCGAATGAACCGCACCCGGTTGCCGGACCGCTCCAGCCAGCGCCGGAGAATGTCGAAGACGACCGCCGGGCGCAGGTGCCCAATGTGTGGCGCGGCTTGGACGGTCGCCCCGCATTGGTAAATCCCGACATGGCCTGGCCTGAGCGGCTCAAACGGGAGGACGACGCCGGCGGCGGAGTCATGTAGCGAAAGACTCATGGGCAAAGATTACTGGGCCGGTCGGCCCGCCGGCGGCGCCTCCGCGGCCGCCTGGAGCAGGCAGACGGCCAGCGCCGCCAGCCCCTCGCCACGGCCGGTGAACCCCATTTGGTCGGTGGTGGTGGCGGCCAGGGTGACCGGGGCGCCCAGGATTTGCCCGATGCCGCGCTCCGCCTCCGCCCGCCGCGCCGCCAGGCGGGGACGGGCGCCGACAACCTGGATCGTGGCGTTCTCGATCTGGAAACCGGCCGCTCGCACCAGCCGGACGGTCTCGGCTAGGAAGACCGTCGAGTTGGCGCCGGCGAACTCGGGCCGGTCGGCGCCGAATAGCTGTCCGATGTCGCCCAGGCCCGCCGCCGTGGCGAGGGCGTCGACTAGCGCGTGGACCGCCACGTCGCCGTCGGAGTGGCCGTCCAGGGCGGGTTCGCCCGGCCATTCCAGCAGCGCCAGCCGGAGCGACCGGCGACCGGCCGGGCCCGGGGCCGCGGCATCGGCGGCCTGGGCGGGGGGCGCGGCATCGGCGGCCGGGCCCGGGGGCGCGGCATCGGCGGCCGGGGCGGCCGTTCGGGCGGGGGGCGCGGCATCGGCGGCGAAGCGGTGCGCGTCGAAACCCAGTCCGACGCGCGCGGCGGGCGCCATACTAGGCGGTCTCGGCGCCGGAATCGACAGCGGTCTTGATAGTGGCGGCCAAAACCCCGTTCAGACGGACTTCGGCCGCCTCCTCGGTGATCCGCTCCGCCAGCGCCAACTCCGAGACCAGGATTTGGCGGGCGCG
>JAITKC010000155.1 GCA_031278665.1 Bifidobacteriaceae bacterium
CCAATTCGGTGCCTTGGTGAAGAAGCTGGTAGAAGGCGTGCTGTCCGTTGGTGCCGGGCTCGCCCCAGAAGACTTCGCCGGTTGAGAAGTCGACCGGCGCCCCGTCCCAGCGGACCGACTTGCCGTTCGACTCCATGGTCAACTGCTGGAGGTAGGCCGGGAAGCGGGCCAGATCCTGGCAGTAGGGCAAGACGGCGTGCGAGTGCGCGTCCCAGAAGTTCACATACCAAACATTGATCAGGCCCATCAGCGCCGGCACGTTGCGGTCGAAGGGCGTCTGCCGGAAATGCCCGTCCATGGCCGCGAAACCGGCCAAGAACTGGCGGAACACGTCCGGCCCCAAAGCCACGGCGAGGACTGTGCCGATCGCGCTGTCGACCGAATAGCGCCCGCCCACCCAATCCCAGAAGCCGAAGGCGTTGTCGGGGTCGATCCCGAACTCCGCCACCTTCTGTGTGGCGGTCGAGACGGCGACGAAATGCTTGGCCACGGCATCGGCGGCGTCCTGGGCGGATTTGACCGCCCCGCAGGCGGCCAGGAGTTCGAGTAGCCAGGCCCGCGCCAGGCGGGCGTTGGTCAGAGTCTCCAGCGTCCCGAAAGTCTTCGACGCCACGATGAACAACGTGGTCTCCGGGTTCAGGTCGGCGAGCGCGCGTCCAATAGCCGACGGGTCGATGTTGGAGACGAAGCGGGCGCTGATCGGCCCGTGATATTCGGCCAAGGCCTGATAAACCATGGCCGGGCCGAGGTCCGATCCGCCGATGCCGATGTTGACCACCGTCTCGAAAGGCTTGCCGGTCAGGCCGGTCAGGCGGTGCGCGCGAACGGATTCGGCGAAGGCCAGGAACTTGTCCAATTCGGCGGTCACGGCCGCTCCGACGTCTTGGCCGTCCACAATCAGCGGCGGCGCGTCGGCCGGGCGGCGCAGCGCCGTGTGCAAAACCGCCCGGTTCTCGGTCACATTGATGTGTTCGCCGTTGAACATGGCCTGGACCCGCTGGTCGAGCCCGACTTGCTCGGCTAGTTGGCCGAGTAACGCCAGGGTCTCCGGCAGGATCAAGTTCTTCGACAGATCGACCCGCAGGTCGGCGGCCTGAAACGTCAAGTCGGCCGCCCGCGACGGCTGCGCCCGGAACCAAGACCGCAGGTCGACCCCCTGTTTGGCGAGTTGCTCAAGATGGCCGCCAAGACCGGCCCAAGCGGGGGTGGTGGTCGGGTCGACCGGGCTGGATGTCATGAACACCCACAATATCGCGCGGGGCCGACGCCGACCCCTAACCGAAGCGCCCTGAAACGTAGTCAGCCGTGCGTCGGTCGCGCGGCGCGTTGAAAATCGCCGCGGTGTCGCCGTGTTCCACAATCACCCCGGGCGCGCCTTGCGCCGCCAAGAAGAAAGCGCACTGCTGGGAGACGCGCTGGGCCTGTTGCATATTGTGGGTCACGATCACGATAGTCAGCTCCCGGCGGAGTTGGGCCATTGTCTCCTCGATGACCCGGGTCGAAGTCGGGTCGAGGGACGAGCAGGGCTCGTCCATCAGCAGAACTTTGGGCCGGACGGCCAGCGAGCGGGCTATGCAGAGGCGTTGCTGTTGGCCGCCGGACAGGCTGGCGCCCGGTTGGCGCAGCCGGTCTTTGACCTCCGCCCACAGTCCGGCCCTGGTCAGCGAGGTCTCGACGATCCGGTCGGCGGCTTCCCGGCCGGTCTTGCGGCCGGTCAGTTTGAGTCCGGAGAGGACGTTGTCGTAGATGGTCATGGCCGGGAAGGGGTTGGGCCGCTGGAAGACCATGCCGATGGCTTTGCGGGCGTCTTGGATTCTGTGGCCGCGGTCGTAAATGTCGTTTCCGTCCAATAGCACCGAGCCCGCCATGGCCGCGCCGGCGACTAACTCGTGGAGGCGGTTGAGGATGCGCAAGAAAGTCGACTTGCCGCAGCCCGACGGCCCGATCAGGGCGGTGACCTGCCCGGCCGGCATGGTCAGGCTGACTCGCTCCAAGACTTTGCGGGTCCCGAACCAAGCCGACACGGCGCGCGCGTCGATTACCGAAAGCGGTTGGTTGGGGCCGGGGCGGGGTTCGGCGGCGGCGTCCGATGCCGCGCGCTCGCCCGCCGCTCGCTCGACCGGTTCCAGCTCGGCGGTGTCGCCAGGCGGCGGCGCGGTCCGGGCGGGCGGCGGCGTTAGGGGCGGCGCGGTCCGGGTGGCGGCTGTGGTCATTTCGGTCCTCGAATCGTCTGGTCAAAGTATGTTGGGCAGGGCGTTCATGATGGAGTCGGCGCAGGCCGCGCCGAGCGCGCAGAGCACCGGCAGCCCGACCAGCCAGGCCTGCCAGCGGCCCCAGGAGCGGGCCAGCCACCCGACGCCGAGGCCGGCCAAGACGAAGAAGACGACGGCCAAGAAGGCGACGAACCAGGCGGCGGAATCTTGGCCCATGGCGCGCTCGGCGGCCGGCAGGGCCGCGTAGGCCATCACCTTGGAGGAAGCCGGACGCGCGGCGGTGGCCAACTCGGCGTCGACATGGAGCACTCCGGAGGGGGCCAGCGCCAGTCCGTCGGCGGTCATCAATTCGAGCCGGCCGGCGCCGTCCGGCAACGGTTCGGGCGTCGGGTCGCCGGCGCGGCGCAGTCCGAAGACCCGATAAGTGGCGACGCCTTGGGCGGTGGTCAGTGTGATCAGATCGCCGGGGACAAGGCGGGCGAGGTCGCGGAACGGCCCGCCATAGGTGGCCTGGCGTCCCAGTAGCACAGCCGTGCCGGGCTGTCCGGGCAGGACTGAATCGCGCCGGTGTCCGGCGCCGCCGCGGAGCACTTTGGCGGTCGAGCCCTCGAGGACCACTTCGCTCAGTCCGATGGCCGGTATTTCGAGTAGCGCCACCGGCGTGCCGAGCGGGGTCATCTCCTGGTTCAGGTCGAGCTGTCCGGTCGGGGCCTCGGCCTTGGCCAGGGCCGAGCGCAGGTCCTGGTAGGCGAGGGACTGCGCGCGCCGATGCTGGAACTCGGAAAACACCGCCGCGTGCGCCACGAACGCCAACGCCAGCAGCGACAGAACTATGATCGCGGCGCCAGCCCACCAGCGGGCGCCGCGGGGGGCGAGTTCGGGGCGCGCGGCGGCCGGCGGCGGCAGTCGAGGCCGCCTCGGTTTGGCGGGTTTGACGGGTTTGACGGGTTTGACGGTCGGCGCGGCCGCGAAGCGCGGCCGC
>JAITKC010000216.1 GCA_031278665.1 Bifidobacteriaceae bacterium
CCCGGCGGACCGGGCAGACCCCGCGGGCCCGGCGGACCGGGCAGACCCCGCGGGCCCGGCGGACCGGGCAGACCCCGCGGGCCCGGCGGACCGGGCAGACCCCGCGGGCCCGGCGGCAAAGGAGGGAGACCCAAAATGAACGCAACGGTATTGGCCGGGATCGGGCTGACTTACGCTTACGGGGAAAATCAGGTGCTACACGGCGTCGACCTGGCCATTGGACGCGGCGAGGTAGTCGCCGTGATGGGGCCGTCCGGCTCCGGCAAGTCGACCCTGCTGCACGTCTTGGCCGGTCTGCTGGAACCGGCGGCGGGCGAGGTCTACCTCGACGGCGAGCGGCTGGACGCGCTGCCGGAGCGCCTGCGGGCGGCCCGGCGGCTGACCAAGATCGGGTTTGTGTTCCAATTCGGGGACCTGCTGCCGGAACTCACCGTGGGGGAGAACGTGGGGCTGCCGCTGGCCCTGACGGGTGCGCCGCCGGCGGCGGTGCGAGCCCGCGCCCGGCAGTTGATGGAGCGGCTGGGAATTGGCGCCTTGGCCGGCCGACGCCTCGGCCAAGTCTCCGGCGGCCAGGCCCAGCGCGCCGCCGTGGCCCGCGCGCTCATCCACCGCCCACCCCTGGTCATGGCCGACGAGCCGACCGGCGCGCTCGACTCCGCCGGTGGCGAATTGGTGCTTGACGCGCTCCTCGGCGCCGCCCGCGAGCAGGGCACGGCCGTGCTGCTAGTGACCCACGAGTTGAAAGTCGCGGGCCGGGCGGAGCGCGACATTTTGTTGCGCGACGGTCGCGTTGTCGGCGCCAGTTCTCCGCCCGCCGAGGGGCGGCGCGCGATGCCGAGGGGCCGGTGACCGCGTTAGCCCGCCTTGGGTTTCAGCTGGCCAGGGCGGGAGGCTGGTGGCGGGCGTGGTCGGTGATCGCGGGCAACGCCGTCGCCGCCGGTTTATTGCTGATCGGTCCCAGTCAGCTGGCGATCACCGCCCCGGACCGGGACGCGCGGGTCAGCGCCTACTTCTACGACGCGTCGGGGACCTTGCTGTTCCTGGCCTACTCGATTCCGGCGGTGGTTCTGCTGCTCACGACCGGGCGGTTGTCGTCATCGGGCAGGGACCGGCGACTCGCGGCGCTGCGCGTGCTGGGGCTTGGCCAAGGCCGTGTCCGCGTTGTGGCCGCTTTCGAAAACGGTCTGCTGGCGCTGATCGGCGGCCTGGTCGGGGCGGCGGTGTTCAAGTTCGCGCTGGCGGCGCTGGTGGACCGGACGATGCCGCTGCCGAACCCGCCCATGCCGACTTTCGTTGAGGCGGCGGCCGCGGTGGTGGTGGTGACCGCGGTGTCGGCCTGGTTGGGAACCGCCACGACTTGGGAACGGCTGCCGCCGGCGGGAGGGCGGCGGCTGGCGGGCTCGCGGACCGGTCGGCCCGGGGTCTGGCGTCTGGCGGTGCTGGCGGCCGGGCTGGCGCCACTGGCGTGGGTGGCCTCGCGGCACGACTGGTACGAGTGGCGGACGATGATCGGCGGCGACGGTTACTGGAGCCTGGCGCTCGCCGTCGTCGCGGGCGGGGCGTTGGTCGCCGCGGTTGGCGTGGCGTTGTCGGCGCCGCTGGCGACCGTCTGGCTGGCCGGGGCGCTGGCGCGGTCGAACCGGGTCTGGCTGCGACTGGCCGGACGCGGGCTGGAGGTCGATTGGGCCGGTCCGGGGCGGGTCGCGGCCGGGGTGGGAGTGGCGGCGATGGTCTCGGTGACGGCGCTGGGCCTCTCCGGCGCCGGATCGGGCTCGCGCGACACCGCGATTTGGGCCTATGAGGGCGGCGGCCCGCAGGTGATCGCGTTGTCCCCGGATCCGGCCGGCGGCGGCGGCGGGGTGACGGCGGAGGATCTGGCCGGGGTCTTGGCGGTGCCCGGGGTGATCGCCGTCGGCCCACGTCTGATGTGGGCGAACTGCGATCAGGCTGGCTGCGTCGGGGCGGTCGGAGTCGGGACATGCGAGCAATTGGAGCTCTTCCGCGGGGTCGAGGGCTGCGACGACAGCCGGGCGGCCAGGGTCGAATACGTTCCTCCGACTGAATTGTTCGCCGGGGAGCTTGGCGACGACTTGGAACTGTGGGCCTGGCCGGGCGACGGCGAACCGGTCGCGGCGGTCTCGGTCGCCGGCGAGCCAATAGTGTTGGACGGCGTCTCGCGTTTGGCCGGGTCCGGGGCCGACTACGCTTTCCAGGCTTTTGTGCCCGCCGCGCTGCTGCCAGCCGACTTGTCGCCGCCGGGGCGGGTGGATCTGGTGGCCGATGGCGGCCAGGCGGTCCAGCGCCGGGTGGCGCGGTGGGCGAGCGCCAACGGTCTGCTGGCGCAGCCGTTGGACCAGTCCGTCTACCGCGAGGCCAGCGCGGCGAGGCTGACCACCTGGTCGGTTGTCGCCGCCGCGCTTGGGGTGGCGGCGCTGATCATGGCGCTGGCGGCGATCGACCGGGTGCGCGCGCGGCGTCGCTCCATTGTCCGCCAAATGATGGTGGGCGTTCCGGCCGGGATTCTGCGGCGCGGCGAGGCCGCGCAGATGCTGCTGCCCGCGCTGGTGGCGGCCGGACTCGGCCTGGGCGCCGGCGGCCTGCTGACGGCGGCCGTCTTGGCCGGCCTGACGGCGCCCGGGACCGAGTCTTTGAGTGCCGCCGCCTGGGCCGTCGCCATCGGACTGACCGTCGGCTGCGCCGCCGGCGCCGCGGCGACCGCGTGGCCGTTGATCCGGACCAGGATCGACCCGGACTCGATGGGCCGCGAATAGCCGCCGCCGGTTGGGCGGCCCGCCGGACGCCCAGGCCGGATCGTTAGACGGGTCCGGCTGAAACGTCGTCGCAGACAGTTCGGCCCGCACCCGAGGGGCCTGGCGGTTCGACCGGCGCCGCCGGCGCCTGCGCCCTGGAAGACGGCTTTACCATTGGTGGACCGCGCGGCGCGGGCGGCGCCGGCGATCGCGGGTTACCCTGGGTTGGCGGTTCGCGTCGGAGTCGGATTCGAGCTAGCATCGGGGGAGCTTTTTGGATACACAGATGTTGCGCATTGCGCGTGGGAGGAGGCGGCCGATGGGGCGCGACGCAGCCATGCGCCCGGCCGACGGCCTGTCCGGCGGCGGGTCGCGGGCCATGGCCGACCCGGCGGATAATTTGGACGCCACGACCCGCGCCCAGATTCTCAGCTTGATTGTGACCGATGGGCCGATCTCGGCTGTCGCCATCGCCTCGGCGCTGTCGCTGGCGGCCGCCGGCATCCGCCGCCACCTGGGCGAATTGGAGGGCGACGGGCTGATCGAAGCCCACGTCGGCCCGGGCCCGGCGGCGCGCCAGCGCGGGCGCGGCCGTCCCGCCCGCTACTTCGTCGCCACGGCGGCGGCGCACGGCGCCCTCAAACAAGACAGCCACTCCTTGGCCGTCGAGGCCATCGAGTTCCTCGGCCAGGCGGCCGGACGCGAAGCCATCGGCGGCTTCGCCGGCCAGCGCGCCGAGCGGCTGGAGGAGCGCTACGCGCGAGTCGTCCAGGCCGCCGGCGAGGACCTGGCGGCCCGGATCGGCGCGCTGGCCGAGGCGATGAACCAGGACGGTTACGCCGCCACCGTGCGGCCCGGACCGAAGGGTCTGACCCTCCAGCTCTGCCAGGGCCACTGCCCGGTGCATCAAGTCGCCCAGGCCTTCCCGGAGTTCTGCGAAGCCGAGACCAAG
>JAITKC010000256.1 GCA_031278665.1 Bifidobacteriaceae bacterium
GGTCGAGCGGTTCGCGGCCACCCGCTTGGCCGAACGCGGCGTGGCGCCGGACGAACTGCTCGAGGCGGACCGGGCGCTGAGCGAGGCTTTGAGCGCCGAGTCGCGCCACGGCCTGGTCGCGGCGGATATCGCCTTTCACGCCGCCTTGGTCTCGCAGGTCGGCAGCGAACGCCTGACCGCCATGCACCGGTCGATACTGGCCGAGATCGAAATGACGATAGGGCTGCTTTCGGCCCACGGCCCCGCCCCGCGCGAGAGCGTCCCATCCGAACACGCCTCGATTATCGAAGCCATCGCCGCCGGCCAACCGGCGGCGGCCGGCCGGCAGCTAGACGCCCACCTAGACGCGGCCCGACGGCGGCTTCTGGCCCGGCTTGACGATGTGCAAGTTGTTCCGACCGGCGCCCGGGCGCCCCGGAAGGGGGAATAATGAACCACCAGCCGGAACCGGCCCGGCTCAGCGAGGATGAGAAAATCTCTTTGCTCGGCGGCGACACTTTTTGGACCACGGTCGAGTTGCCCGGCATCGCGTCGATGCTGATGACCGACGGCCCCCACGGGCTGCGGCTGCAGCGCGACGACCAAGCCGGCGACCACTTGGGATTGGGCGAGGCGATCAAGGCGACCTGTTTTCCGACGGCGGCCGCTTTGGCCCAGACCTGGGACACCGAACTGGTCGGCGGCGTCGGGCGGGCGTTGGCGGCCGAATGCCGCGCCGCCGGCGTCCACGTCCTGCTTGGCCCCGGCGTCAACATCAAGCGCGATCCCAGGGGCGGGAGGAACTTCGAGTATTACTCCGAGGACCCGGTGCTGGCCGGCGACCTCGCCGCCGCTTGGGTGGCCGGCCTGCAAGAGCGGGGCGTCGGCGCGTCACTCAAACACTTCGCCCTCAACAACCAGGAGCGCGACCGCATGCGGATCAGCGCCGACGTCGATCAGCGCCCGTTGCGGGAAATCTATCTGCGGGCCTTCGAGCGAGTCGTCAAGCGGGCCCGGCCGTGGACCGTGATGTGCTCCTATAACCGCGTCAACGGCGTCCACGCCAGCCAAAACGGCTGGCTCCTGACCGAACTGCTGCGCGGCGAATGGGGTTTCGACGGCGTGGTGGTGAGCGACTGGGGGGCGGTGGCCGACCGGGTGGCGGCCCTTGAGGCGGGCCTCGATTTGGCCATGCCGGCGGACGGCGGCGTGGGCGCGGCCGAACTGAGGGCCGCGCTCGCCAGCCGGGCGCCCGTCGGCCGGCTGATCGACCAGTCGGTCGAGCGCCTGCGCCGGTTGTCGGAGCGGACCGGCGCCGCCGCCAAGTCTGATCGCGCCCAGGACCCGGTTTGGTCGGTTGAGGCGCATCACGCCTTCGCCCGCCAGGTCGCGGCCCGGGCGGTTGTTCTGCTCAAGAACGAGGGCGCGGCGCTGCCCCTGGGACCGGCCGACAAAATAGCCGTGATCGGGGCCTTCGCGCGCCAGCCGCGTTATCAGGGCGGCGGCAGTTCGCACGTCAACGCCACCCGCGTCGATCTGCCGCTGGACGAGATCGAGCGACTGGCCGGCGGCCCGGTGTCTTATGCGGCCGGCTACGGCGCCGGCGGCGAGGGGCCGGCCGAGTCCGCCGAAGCGGCCGGTTTGCGCCAGGCGGCGGCCGCCGTCGCCGCCGAGGCCGATGCCGCCGTCGTCTTCCTCGGTTTGCCCGAGGCCTGGGAGTCGGAGGGCTACGACCGCGACGGCATCGACCTCCCGGCGGGCCAGGCGCGCCTGCTCGAGGCGGTCGCCAGGGTCCAACCGCGGACGGTGGCGGTCCTCGCCCACGGCGGCGTGGTCAGGCTAGCCGAGGTCGAGCCGCACGCCGCGGCCATCCTCGACGGCGCGCTACTTGGCCAAGCCGGCGGCGGCGCCATAGCCGACGTGCTCTTCGGCGCCGTCAATCCCTCGGGCCGACTGGCCGAAACCGTGCCGGTCAGAATCGAAGACGTGCCCAGCCACGACGATTTCCCGGGCGAGTTCTCCCATGTCCGCTACGGCGAGGGCCTGTTTGTCGGTTACCGCTGGTACGACCGCCGCAAACTGGCCGTTCAGTACCCGTTTGGGCACGGGCTCTCCTATACCAGCTTCGCCTATTCGGACCTGTCCGCCGAAGCGGACGAGGACGGCGTCGCCGTCGCCGTCCGAATCGAGAACACCGGCCGGCGGGCGGGACGCGAAGTCGTCCAGGTCTACGCCGCCCTGGCCGCGTCCGCGGTGCTCCGGCCGGTCCAAGAACTGAAGGCGTTCGCCTCGGTGGCGCTGGAGCCGGGCGAGAAGCGGCTTGTGCGACTCCGCATCGACCGCTCCGACCTGGCATATTGGAACCCCGCGCGGGAAGCCTGGGTGGTCGAAGGCGGGGTTTATGAACTGCGCGTCGGCGCCTCCAGCCGCGACATTCGCGGCTCGGTCAGCCTGGAGGTGACCGGCGACGCGGTCAATCCGACCCTGGACCTCGACTCTTCGCTGGCTGAGGTGCTGGCGAACCCGGTGGCGGCCGAAGCCCTGGGACAAACTTTGGCGGCCAGACTGGGCGGGACCGGCGGCGGCGAGGACGACCTCGGAATGGACCTCGCCCGGATGGCCGCGGAGATCCCGATTGGCCGGATGGTCCGCCTGTTCGGGTTGGGGATTGGCGCCGAGGCGCTGGGCGACCTGCTCGAGGCGGCCAATCGGGCGTCGCGGACCGGGCCGGACGGCATCGGGCAGGGCGGTTAGAATTTTGGTTTTGTGACCAAACAGCCCGGCCAGGTGGTGGCGACCAACCGCAAGGCGCGCCACGAATACTATCTCGACGCGACCCTCGAGGCCGGGCTGGCGTTGACCGGCACCGAGGTCAAGGCGCTGCGGGCGGGCGCGGCCTCGCTGGCCGACGGTTGGGTCTCGTTCGACGGCGGCGAGGCCTATCTGGAGGGGGTTCACATCCCCGAGTACGTCCAGGGCACCTGGACCAATCACGCGCCCCGGCGCAAACGCAAACTGCTCCTACACAAAGACCAAATCCGCAAGTGGGCGGCCAAGACCGGCGAGGCCGGGGTGACCGTGGTGCCGCTGCGGCTGTATTTCAGCGGCGGGCGGGCCAAAGTCGAGATCGCCCTGGCCCGCGGCAAACGCGACTGGGACAAACGCCAGGCGCTGCGCGAACGCCAGGACAACCGCGAAGCCGAGCGCGCGATGCGCTCGCGCACTTTCCGCTGAGGCGCCCGGCCCCGGCCGGTCAGGCGGTCGGGTCGTTGACCACGCCCAGGAACAGCGGCAGGCCGGTGGCGGTGTCGAGGATCGAATAGACGAAGGCTCGGTCGAACTCAATCGCGATCGGTTCGCTCGGCAGGGACGTGATCGACATCTCGGAGCCGGTGACGGCGGCCGCCTCGGTGCCCGCCTCGTCGACTTTGACCACCGCCCGGTGGTTGACCTGGGACAAGAACAGTGCGTCGTCGGCGATGCCGCCGAAATCGGCTAGCCCGGCGTCGAAGGCGTCCTCAAGTCCGGCCGCCAACAGGATCGACTTGAGAGCCAGTTTGCCGCTGTCGGCCTCCCACTTCGGCAGTTTGACCGTCAGGGCTTCGGAGTCTTCGACTTGGGCCAGCCATTCGGCCACGACGCCGCCGTCCCAGTCAATCGCGTCGACGCCGCCGGCGGGCATCACCGCCAGCATGGCGAAGCGGCCGTCGCCATAGCCGAGCAGCGCCCCTTCGGCGCCGTCGGGGCTGATGAAACAGCCGCCCGAGATATTGCTGAAGGTCATCGTGTCGGCCCGCACCGAGTCGCCGTCGGCGGTCTCGAAATCGGCTGGAGCGGTCTGGTGCGGGTTGGCCGGCAAGGGCCAGGCCCCCTTGAAATAGAGCGCGTTGGCGAGGAAGAGATCGACCGTCTCCGACGCCTGCTGCTGGTTCAAGATCTCCTTGATCAGGCCTCCGGTTTTGTCAGACACCCAGTCGTTGATGGGCTTGGCGCTGCCCTTGGCGCCGAAGTCGACCTGTTGGACGTCGGATTGGTAGATTTCGGCCAGGTCGCGTTTGAAGGCGTCCTCGACCTCCAGGGTCTGGTCGATCCAAACCGAGTCGGCCAGCCTGACGATCGGCTGGTCGGCGGCGCCGGTGGCGAACTGGTCGTAATCCTCGAACACGCCGCCGGCGGCTTGAGCGACGCCGGTCCGGTCGGCCCCCAAAACTTGGGCGAATTGGTCGGCTGTCGCGCCCCGGGCGCCGTGGCCGACCATGCCCAAGGCCAGGTAGACCGACAGCGGCGAATAGACCGGATTGGCCGTTTCGGCGGTCGCCGCTTGAATCGCCGGGAACAGGGTTTCGCCGAGGTGGACGATCGCCTCCACGCCGGCGGGCGTCAAGTTGGGCTCGATCCGGTTGGTCGGGTCCGGGTCCGGGTCCGAGGCCGGAGCGGCCGGCGAACCGCAGGCGGCCATCGCGACCGCCGTTCCCAATCCGATCAACGCGGCCGCGGCTTTGAAGCTGCTTTTCATGGTCCCTCCCGATGGCGATCGGCGCCGCCCCGCCGGCGGCGCCCATCTTAACTCCGGGCGGCGGCCCAAAAGGTAACCCCGGCGCGACGTTGACGCGGAACAGGCGGAACGGGAGGGCTGGCCGGAACGG
>JAITKC010000307.1 GCA_031278665.1 Bifidobacteriaceae bacterium
GTCAGGACGGCCAAGTCCGGCTCAAGGTCGGCTTCGGCCAGGCCGTCGGCCGCGACACCTGGTATTCGTTGATTAATTGGACCTCGGTCAACCGCGCGCCTTGGGGAATATCCTCGTTGATGATGCGACTCCTGACGGCCTCAAACAGGCTGTCAGTCAGTGTTCGGGTGGTTAGATCCGCGTGCCTGGTCTCAGTTGGCTCGATCATCTGTTTACTCAAGCTGTTGCTCCTACCCAGATCAATGCGCTCATAAAAGTCGCGCGCGGGTAAGACGATTTTATAGCTAGACATCGAACGCGCCCGCCCATTTGAGATGTCCCACCAGTATTTCCGCGACCTTCTCCGGCAGTTCGAGGGTGGCCAGATGGGCGGCCCCCGGCACGGTGACAAGGCGGGCCGAAGCGGTCGCGTCGGCCAGTCGCCGCTGTTGCGACGGCGGCGTGGCGATGTCGAACTCGGCCGAGACAATGGTCGCCGGCCTGGTCAGGACGGCCAAGTCCGGCTCAAGGTCGGCTTCGGCCAGGCCGTCGGCCAAGCAGGCGTACCCTTCGTCGTCACATGACAGCAGGTCGGCGGCGGCCGCATGAACCAAAGACGGCCGATCCAGCCGCGTCGCCTCGGTGAACCAGCGCGGGACGACCACGTCGATCAGCGCCCCGACGCCGTTCGCCCGCACAAACCGGGCGCGCTCACGCCAGGCGGCCTCGTCCAGTCGGCCGCCGCAGCACATCGCCACCGCCGAGGCCACGCGCTCCGGGCTGCGCGCCGCCAGCCGCAGGGCCGCCATCCCGCCGATCGAAATACCGGCCACATGGGCTCGATCAACGCCCTCTTGGTCGAGCAGGCGCAGGCAGTCGTCCACCAGGTCGTCGAAGCCATATGGCGGGCCGTCGAAGCCGGAGCCGCCATGACCTCTGTAGTCGCTGACCAGCACGCCGCATTCGGCTGGCAGCCGGCGGACGACACCGTCCCAGATGACATGCGAGCAGCCAAGCGAGTTGAGCAGCACCAGCGGGGCCGAACCGGGGACCGCCGCCCGAGCCCAGGAGCGGAACAGCGGCCGGATGGAATCAAACTGCGACATGAATAACCTCCAGTAGGTTTAGCCGGCCGACGGCCACTTCAAGGCCCGCCGGCGACAAGCGAACCGGCAGCGCCTGGTTCGCGGTGAGAGAGCGGACCGCCCGCGCCGAGGCCAGCCGGCCGGTCAAGACCAGCCGCCCGGAAGCCGGCGTCGGCCGACGCGCCCGGTCGAGGCGTCCGCCCGAATGATTGAGCAGTTGCACCAGGTATCCATCGGCGACCTGGCCGAGCGTCAATTCGACGGTCCGGGGGAAATCCGCCCGCACTTCCAACCCGTCCCCAAGCAGATCCAGAACTTCGGCGGCGATGGCGTCGGCCAGTGACGACAACCCCGAAAGGTGGGCGCTGCGGCCGGCGCTCCAGGCCAATTGGGTGACCAGGCCTTGGCCGTGGCGGCCCCGCGCCCGGTCCGGCCAGTCCTCCAACGCCGACCAGCCGTGGACCCGTTCCGGCGGACCGGGCGGCGCCGGCGTGGTCAGCCAACGGCGCGCCTGGCCGGCCCCGGCGCCCATCCGGTAATAGTGGCCGATCGCCGGCCACCGCACGCCCTCTTCGCCGCCGACATACCGGCAGTCGAGTTCGGAACCGGTTAACCGGTCGCCGTCCATCGGGACGGGCAGGAACTCGGGACCGGCTTGGTGATCGGCTCGGAATTCGCCGATCGCCAGGGTTCGTCCGCCGCCGGCGGTCCATTGCCCGATGGCGTCGAGGTCCGCCCGGGCGAGTCCCGCGCCATCGGGCGCCACTAGGACGGACAGCCGATCCAATGACGAGGCCTCGGCGGCCCGGGCGAGGTCGTCGGCGGCGAAGACGTCGAATGGGATGTGGCGCTCTTGGAGCGCGGCGAAGACCCCCCGGTAACCGCTGAAATCCGGCCTGGCCTGCATGGCGGCCATGGCCAAGCCGGAAGCGGGCCGAATCAGCCCGACTGGCGCTCCCGGCCGCAGTTCGGCGTAAAGGGACGCGTTGTCGCGGTGGAAGCGCACTAAGTCGGCCGCCGCCTCGACGCTTGGGTTTCGGCCGATCAGCGGCTTGCCGACGATCACCGACCCGGGGTTGGCGCCGCGGACCAGCCCCTGGGCGATATAGCGGCGGTATTGGTCCGGCTCCTCGTCGACCGCCCGGTAGGCGAACCCGAGGTTCGCCGCCGCGTGGACCACCGCGCCGGGCGGCGCGTCGGCCAGGTTCTGGTAGACGCTGGCCAATTCGCTTGGCGTGTGCGTCCACCACCAGTCCGCGGGCGCGCCGGAGCGGCCGACCGGGCTGTTGACCTCGAGGAAGCCGATGTCGAGTTTGGCGTCCGCCAGGAACACCGCCGCGCCCGGGAGCGTGGCCTGGACAATCGCCCGATAGCGTTCGGCCAGCCTTTGAATCACGGCGCGCGAGTAGGCAACCCAGGCCGGGTAGGCCGGGTCACGCGGTCCGGTCGGATGGGGCGCGCCGTCAGAGGCGGCCGCGAAGCCGTCGCGACAGCGGTCGCAATGGCACGGGCCGGCGTATTTGCCCCGATAGGTCGCCTCGGCCCAGTTCAGCCAGTTGAAGAAGACGCCGTCGACGGGGTAGCGGGCGACGAAGTCGGCCAGAATCGCGGGCACCACTTCGGCGTGGTAATCGCTGTTGGGGCAGATGTTGACCAAGCCGTCGTCCTCGACCGGCCGCCCGTCGGCCCCGAGATGGGCCCAGTCGCGGTGCGACGCCATCAGGTCGGCCGCCAGGCGTGAGAAGTCGAACCGCGCGACCAAGCCGATGCCGTGGCGCCGGGCCGCCGCGAGGGCGTCGCCGATCAAGTCTCCGCCCGGTCGGCCGGACAAACTGGCGGCCGGGCGCTGGAAGTCCGGATGGGCGGTCGGATAGAAATAGCAGATTCCGCCGGCGTTGAGTTGCCAGACGTTGTAGCCGAGGCGGTCGATTTCCCCCGCCGTCGCCTCGACGTCGAGATCGCCGTCGACTTCGGCGATATTGGTCTGAAACAGCCCGAACGGCTTTCCCCACCAGGCCTGCGTGGCCGCCGGCCGACTGGCGCCGGCGGCTAAATCGGTTGGTTTCGCCATAATCACTTGATTCCCGTCGTGGCGATCCCGGCGATGAAGAACCGCTGGAAACAGACGAATAAGGTGACAATCGGCGCGATCATGACAACCGATCCGGCCAGCATCAGACCATAGTCGGGGACCGTCTGCGCCTGGGCTTGGAAGGCCAAGAAGATCGGCAGCGTGAACATCTCCTGGGTTTGGGCCACGACCAGGGGCCAGAGCAGGTTGTTCCACGAGGCCATGAAGGAGATGATCCCGACTGTCGCCAAGGCCGGAGTCGCCAGCGGAAAGGCTATGGTCAAGAAGATGCGGATCTCGCCCGCGCCGTCAAGTCTGGCCGCCTCCATCAGTTCGGTCGGCGTCGCGAGCATGAACTGGCGCATTATGAAGATGCTGAAGGATGACACCAGACCGGGCAGAATTATCCCGGGATAGGTGTTGACCATGCCGAGCGAGGCGACGGTGACGAACTGCGGCACGAACAGCATCAGACCGGGGATCATGAAAGTCGCCAGCACCGCCCCGAAGATGATCCGTCGGCCCGGGAATTCGAGTTTGGCCAAGGCGTAACCGGCCATCGCCGACAGCACCACATTGCCGACCACCTGGGCCACGGCCACGACTATCGAGTTGATGGTGTAACGCAGGAAGACCGGGTCCGACAGCGCGTTGATGTAGTTCGCCAGGCTGGCGTTCTTCGACAGCAACTCGAGCGGCTCGCCGTAGACCTCGATACTCGGCTTGAGCGAGTTGAAGATCGTCCAGACCAGTGGGCTGAGGGCGCCCGCCGCCGCGACCGACAGGAATACGTAGACGATCACTTTGGCGGTTACGCTCATCTCCGGCCGGGCCCGGCGCGTTACAGCCGGGAGATGGTCGGGCGCCGGCGGGGTAAAGGTGGAAATCGCCATAACTCAAACCTTTGGCCTCAACATGCGGAATTGGATTATCGCCATGGCCCCGATCACGAGGAACAGAATGTAACTCGACGCGGCCGCCAGCGAGTACTGGCCGAAACCGAACAGGTCGTAGATGTGCAGCGCCGCCGTGGTGGTCCACTTCAGCGGGCCGCCCCGGGTCAAGACGAACGGTTCTTCGAACACCTGCACAAGTCCCACGCTCATCAGCACCGAGACCAGCAAGATAGTTGGCCGCATGAGGGGAATGGTGATTGAGCGAATCCGCCGCCAGGCCGTCGCGCCGTCGACTTTGGCGGCCTCGTGCAGTTCGACTGGAATCGCCTGCAGTCCGGCTAGGAACAGGATCATGGCCATCCCCGACGACCGCCAGACAATCAGCAACAACAGCATCGCGATGGCCGGCGCCGGCTCGTTGATCCAGGTCGGCCCGTCGACTCCGACGGTCGCGAGCAGCGTGTTGATTAGCCCGTCCGCCGCGAATAGGAATTTCCAGACCACCGCGATGGCGACCAGGCTGGTCACCACCGGGACATAGAAGGCGGCTCGGAAGAAAGTCCGCAGCCGCTGGATGCCGGTGTTCAGCAGCACCGCCAGCGTCATCCCGACGATAAGCGACAACGGTATGCCGCCGATCACCAGGATGCCGGTGACGCCGAGCGCTTTGCCGAATTGGGGGTCGGACAGCACTTGGCCGAAGTTGGCCAGCCCTTTGAACTCGACCGCGAACGGCGAGCGCAAATCCCGGTTGGTCATGTCGGTGACCGCCATGATCAGCGACCAAATGATCGGCCAGAGATTGAAGATCAGAAAACTGACCAGGAAAGGCGCGACCAGCGCCAAGCCGGCCACCGACTGGCGGCGCCGGCGATCGCCAAAAGCGCCGCGAGAGCGTTTGGGCGGCGCCGCCGGCCGGGCCGGCGGCGCCGTCGCGACAGCGGCGGTCATTGCCGACCGTCTCCGATTTCAACGGCCTTGGCCTGCATGGCGACCACAGCTTCTTCGGGCGTCAGAACGCCATGGGCCAGTTGTTCGGCGACGGCGGAGATCTCGGAGCGGATTTGGGTCCAGGTTGGAATATTCGGCGGCGCTTTGCTGGCTTCCAGCATCTCTTGGAAAACCGGCGCCCCGGGAGAGTCGAGACGCGGGTCCTCCCAGGCGGCGCGGGCGGCCGGCAAGACGCCGCCGGCCTCATAGAAGGCGGCTTGGGAGGCGGGCTCGGCCAGGAAGCGGGCGAACTTCCAAGCGGCGTCGGGGTTGGGCGCTTCCGCCGGCACCGATAATCCCGACCCGCCGAAGTAGGACCCGTAATTCGCCGGCCCGGCCGGCAGCGTCGTTATGGCGATTGTCTCCGGCGTCGGAGCTCCTTGTCGCAGGTAGTTGTAGAGGTACGACGGGACCTGCATAGATCCTATTTCGCCGCTGCCGAACTGAACTATCGTCTCAGCCAGCTCGATCAGGAACGAGGCGTCCGAGGCGCCGCTTGAGAACAGCGAGGCGTAGTGCCGGCAAGCGGCCAGCATCTCGGGAGAGTCGAGTTTGAACTCGCCGTTCTCGTAGACCGTTCCACCGGCCTGGATTATGAACGTCAGCAACGCTTGCCAGGAGTTCTCCACGTCGGCGTTCGTCGTCAGGGGATTGGCGGCGCCAGCCGATCGCAGGGCCTCAGCCCACGCAACCACATCGTCCCAGGTCGCGGGGGGCTCCACGCCGGCCTCGGCGGCGAGGTCGGCGTTATACGCGAAGACCTGGGCCGTCACATACCAAGGCACCGAGTATAGAGTGCCGTCAACTGTGTTTAGCTCGATGGCGGCCGGGAAGAAGCCGGCCTGGTCGATCAATCCCTCGGGGACCGGCAAAATGCCTCCGGCCGCCACATATGAGGGCAGCGCGGTGCTCGGCTGGACTAGATCGGGAACTTGCCCGCTGGCCAGCGCAGCCTCGAGTTTGCGTGGAAGCTCGTCATTTGGAATCGGCGTGACGACCACTTTGACGTCGGGGTTGGCTTTCTCGAACTCCTCGACTAAACCGGCCAGCGCTTCCCCTTCGGAGTTGAAGGCCCAGACCTGGATGGTGCCGGTGGCCGGCGAATCGTCGATTGTCACGGCCGCGGTTTGGGTGGGCGTCTGGTTCGGGGTCGAGTCACGGCCACAGCCGCCAATCGCGGCGGTCGCGGTCAGGACAACCGCCGCCGCCGTCAGCAGACGAAGACTCATTCTGTTAGCAGTCACTTTGGGTTACTCCTCTTCCACTCTGAAGGGACATTGAGTAGTACGGTAATACCGACAGACGATAATGTCTAGAGTCGTGGACCAGAATCATCGAAAGGAAACGCCATGGCACAAGTCGCCGCGACGGACCCGCAGGCCACCGCCAACCGGCCCGTCCGGGCCGTCCGGGCCGTCAATTGCTCGATCACCATGCCGGACCGACCCCTCGGGCGACGGCTTGCCCTGGTCAAACAGGCCGGCATCGAGGCGGTGGAGTTCTGGTGGCCGTTTGCCGAGGCCAGTCCGGCGCCGGCCGAAGTCGAGGACTTCGCAAGACAAATCGAGCGCTCCGGCCTCAAACTGATCGGACTCAACCTCTTCGCCGGCGACATGGCAAGCGGCGACCGGGGCGTCCTTTCCTGGCCCGGGCGCCAGTCCGAACTGGCCGCCAGCGCCGAAATCGCCCAGGCGCTGAGCGCGCGGCTGGGCGTGGGCCGGTTCAACGTGCTCTACGGCAACCGCCTCGAAGGGCATTCTCCGGCCGCCCAAGACGCCATCGCCCAAACCAATCTCGCGGACCTGGCCGCCCGATTCGCGTCATCGGGCGGCCTGTTGATGATCGAACCGGTCAGCGCCGCCCCCGGCTATCCGATCAAGACCGCCGTCGAAGCCGCCGCCGTGGTCGACCGGGCGATGGCCCCAGGCGGGGCGGATAACATCGGCGTTCTGCTCGACCTCTACCATCTCGCCGCCAACGGCGACGACGTCGCGGCGGCGATCGCCCGCTTCGGCGCCACCGCCGCCCATGTCCAAGTCGCCGACCTGCCCGGCCGCGGCTGGCCGGGCAGCGGCAAACTACCCCTCGCCGCCTGGCTTGGCCAGCTCGGCCGGACCGGCTACGGCGGATACGTCGCCTTGGAGTGCCTGTCCGCCGACGACGATCAGACTCTGCTAAACAAACTGCGCAAGTGGAAGGAATTCGAATGACTGCGATTGGGTTCATAGGACTCGGCATAATGGGCGCCCCGATGGCGGCGAATCTGTTGTCCGCCGGTCACGATGTGATCGGGTTTGACCGCTCCCCCGCCCGGACGGCCGGGCTGGCGAACCGAGGCGGCCGGGTGGCCGCCAACCTGGCGGAAGCCGTTAGAGGCTCGGAGGTGGTTGTGACAATGCTGCCTGACAGTCCGGACGTGACGGCCGTTGTCCTGGGCGAAGGCGGGGTGGTGGCCAACGCGGCGCCCGGAACGCTGGTAATCGACATGAGCACGATTCGGCCCGACGTCAGCCGCGGCATCGCCGAACGGGCGCGCCAATCCGCCCTGCGGCCCCTTGACGCGCCGGTCAGCGGCGGCGAGTCGGCGGCCGTCGCGGGCGCCTTGTCGATTATGGTCGGCGGCGAGCCGGCCGACTTCGCCGCCGCCCAGCCAATTGCCAGGGCGATGGGCTCGACTGTCGTGCACGTCGGCGGCGACGGCGCCGGGCAGACTGTGAAGGCGGCGAATCAACTGATTGTGGCCGGGAATATCGAATTGCTGGCCGAGGCCATGGTCTTCCTGGCCGCCCATGGCGTGGACCGGTCGGCCGCGCTTAAAGTCCTCCAGGGCGGGTTGGCGGGCAGCACAGTGCTGGCCCGCAAGGCCGAGGGCATGGCGGAACGTCGCTTCGAACCGGGATTCCGGATTGATCTGCACCACAAGGACATGGGCATCGTCCTCGAATCGGCCCGGGCCGCCAACGTCGCGATCCCGCTGGCCAGCCATGTCGCCGACCTAATCGCCTCGCTGCGGGCCCAAGGCGGCGGCGGCCTCGACCACTCGGCGCTGCTACTTCAAGTCGAGCGCCTGTCCGGGCTGAACGACGGCCCGTTCGCCCCCGCCCGGACCGACTGAGTTCTAACCGCCTCCGGCCCGGTCCAAGACGGCGGCCGTCGAACCAGACCCAGCCGTCGTCCAGCCGGGCCGCGCCCGCCACGGCTACAGCTCAACGACGCACAACACGTAGGCGGTTCCGTTGAGATGAATGTCCGTCCACGCTCTCTGGTCCGAGGCGCATTCGTCGGCGTCGTCGGTGATCTTGTCAACCCTCATGGTCACCGGTGTCAGATCGGTCACGGCGACGCCGAACTTGTCGGCTAGGCTCTGGCGGCTCTCGGCGGAGTCAAGTTCGGCGGGGCGTTTGAAATCGCCACACGGCGACCAAGAGGAAGGCCATCCCTTCCGGGTCTCGCCATCCGTGAAAGCTGGGAAACAAACGCCTTCCACGGGCAGGGCGGCCAACTGGTAAGTCGTCTCGCCGCTGACCAGGTCCCAGCAACCGTAGTCGTCTGGGCACTCGCCGTCCGTCCCGATCAATTTGACCGCGGCGCTCGAGTTGGCGCAACCGACTGTCATCGCCTTCCAACCCTCGGGAGGCTCGGCGAGCAGTTCGCCGGGGGAAACGGCCAGGCAGACGCCCACCTCCAGCGGCAGCGCCGCCTCCACGGTCACGGTGGCCTTTGGCGCCGCGCGCGATTGCCCACCCGCGAAAAGGTTCGCGACGACTATCCCGAAGACGAACCCGGCCGCCGCGACGGCGCCGATTATGATCAGGAAGTCGCGCCGTTTGAAGCCTTTGACGTAGGGGACTCGCGCCATTGGTCAATCCTACGGTCAGCCCGCTCGGTTGCCCGCCTCAACCGGCTGCCCGATGCCGCCGGGTCGCGGACGGGCGCGAAAGGCGACTTAGAGCCCGGGCGTCCGCGCCGGTCGGAGGCGGCCCGCGTTTGACTTGCGGCCCGGCCCCGGCGGGCTCAGGAGATGTAGTTCATCGGGTTGACCACGCCGGTGGCGGAGCCGATGCCGATCTCGAAGTGGAGGTGGCAGCCGGTCGAGGCGCCGGTGGTCCCGACCAAGCCGATGTTCTGGCCTTTCGAGACGGTTTCGCCGGTCGAGACCAGGATGCCGCCGTTCTGCTGGTGGTTGTAGGTCGAGAACATCAACTGGCCGCCGACGTTGCCGTGGCTGATCACAGTCCGGTTGCCGTAGCCGCCGGCGTAGCCGGTGTAGATCACGGTGCCGGCGGCCGAGGCGAAGATCGCGGCGCCGCAGCCGGCCGACAGGTCGACGCCGTCGTGGTGGCGCCGGGTGCCGTAGATCGGGTGAATCCGCCAGCCAAAGGGCGAGGCGACCGAGATCGAGGCCAGCGGCCGCCCGAAGAACCCCGGGGTGGCGGGCGGCGCGCCCGCGCCGCCCGCGCCGCCCACGGACAACCCGGCTTTTCGGGCCTCCTCGGCCAGCAACTCGTCGAGGTCGTCCTTCAACTGCTTTTCTTCGGCCTCGGCGGCCGCCTGGCGCTCCTCGGCCGCCGCCTGCTGCTCCTCCAACTCGGCGGTCAACGCCTCGAGCGAGGCTTTCAACGCCTCCAACTCCGCTTTGGCCTGTTCGGCCGCCAAGCGGGCTTCCTCGGCCCGCTCGAGCGCGGCCTGGGCGGCCGCCTTCAATTCGGCGATCTCGGCGGTGACGGTCTCAAGGCGGGCTTTGCGGTTCTTATTGGCCGCCGCCGACTGCTGCGACTTGGCGATCAGCGCCTCGCGCGACCGCGCGGCCGCGCCGGCGGCCAGCAAGTCTTTGGCGGCGTCGTCGATCGACGAGGCCCCCAGCAGCACCATCAATTCGGAGCTGACGGCCGCGTTGCCCATCATCGCGTCGCGCGCCAACACGCCCAGGGACTGGCGGGCGTCTTCGATCGACGTCTCGTCCTGCGCCAGTTGGGCCGTCACCTCGGCCCGCTGGGCC
>JAITKC010000294.1 GCA_031278665.1 Bifidobacteriaceae bacterium
GCCGGCGACGAAAGCGGGTCCGGCGAGTCAGACCCCGCCGAGAATCCTTTCCTCGTCATCGGCGAGACCGACCTGACCGACCCGTTCGCCAAGTGCCTTGACCAATCCGGCTACGTCGATCCCGGCCCGGACCCGGGAATCGACCCGGACGAAGAGATCCGCCTCAAGCAACTGTCGCTGGAGGCGACTCTTCGCTGGCTGTCTTGCGCCCGGTCGAACGGCTACCCGGAGCTGGAAGATCCGCCGCCGCTGGTGGCCGACGATTGGGCGACTCAGCCGATGGCTCGGTTGCCCCTGGACATGACCGCCGACCAGTTGACGGCCCTGCTTGAAGCCTGTCCCAACTTCGACGCCGCGCTATTCGACGCGCGCGAAGAGGCCTGGGCCGCGCTTGGCCCAGACCCCACCACAGACGAGATCGCCCGGCTTGACGCCGAATACCCGATCGACCAGCCCCTGATCGGTTTCGACGCCCCCGGTCTGGACGGCCGCTACGACGGCACGGAGCCCGACCCGGCGGTCGCGGAGAAACTCGCGCCGCTCCTGGCGATCCTAAACCAGGCCGCAAACACCTACTGGGCCGAGAAGAACGCCGCAACCGGCATCGCCGGCGTCGGATAGCACCCTGAACACGGGACCGAGCACCGTGTTCCGCCCACGCCACCGCAACACGGGACCGAGCACCGTGTTCCGCGTTTGCTTCCGGCCGGGTGGGCGGGTTGTCCACGGGTGGGACCTGGCCCCGGCGGACGACCTGGTTCGCGGGCGCGCCGGTTAGCATTGCCAGCCGGGGCCCGGCTGCCAAAACGTTCAGCGAAAGCGCTGGCCAGCCGCCTCAAGAAGGTCAAACGGGGGATGCTTATGGGTCAGTCGACCGGGCTGGCGGCGGCGCGCTCGGGCTGGGCGGATCGCCGTCCGGCGATCGCTTGGGCGGCGGCGACCGGACTTGGATTGGCGACGGCCTACGCGCTGGCCGTTTTCGACCATCCCGGCGTCGCGGACGCGGTCAAAGCCGGCGGGCCGGGTCTGATTGGGCCGGTCCTTCTGTTCGCGGCGATCACGGCGACGTCCGCGCTGTGGTACCGGCGTGGGGCTTTGACCAGGCCGTTCATCTTGACCGCTGGCGTCTTGTCGGTTCTGTTCACGTTCTGGACGATCACCGGGCTGAGCCTCAAGCACCACCGCGCCGCCTGCCACTGGTCCAACTGCGCGCTCGATTGGCCAAGCGATTTCACCCCCGCGGCCGCCATCGGCTTCCTGATCCTCTATTACGCCGCCGCCGCCGCTGTGCTCCGGGCGGCCGAGCGCCTAGTCGCCAGCGCCCGCCCGAGCCCCGGCACGCCTTCCGGGGGGACGATGCCGCCGGGTTCCGCGGCCGCGGGGAGCTTCAAACGGTTGGCGGCCAGGTTGGGCGGCCTGGTCGCGGCGCACCCGTTCGCCGTCGCGGCCGGCGTCATCGTCGTCAGCTGGCTGCCTTATGTTGTCATCTTCTTCCCCGGCACTTACGCATTCGACGGCTTCAGGCAATTGAACGAGTTCTACGGGCATCTCGACCGGACCACCCATCACCCCTACTTGGCCACCACCTTGATGGGCGGCCTATTCTCAATCGGCAAGATCCTGGGGCCGAACGGCGGGCTGTTCGTCTACACGCTGGCCCAAGCGACCGCCGCCTGTTTGATTTTCGCGTTGACCTCGGCCCAGGTCTTTCGCCTGGCGGCGGCCGCGTTCGGGCGGGGTCGGGCGGCGGCGTTCACGGCCTACGGCCTGACGCTCGGGTTCTTCGCCCTGGTTCCGGTATTCCCGGTCGCGGTGACCGTGGTGTTCAAGGACTTCCCCTACACCTTGAGCGTGCTACTGCTCGCGAGCGTGCTGGTGCGGACCGCCGTCGAGCGCTTGATCGACGCCAAGACGACGGTCTTATTCGTGGTCGGATCGATTGGCGCGGCGACGTTCCGCAACGACGGTATTTTCATCGTTGTGGCTAGCGCGGTCTGTCTGATCGCGCTGCTGGGGCGGGGGTCGCGGCCGCGCCAGCGGCGGGCGGTGGCTGTAGCGGCCGGGTTCGTCGCGGCCGGACTAACCGTGGTCAACGCGGTGGTCTTCCCGGCCTTGGGAGTCGCCAAATACTCGAACGCCGAAATGCTCAGTTTGCCGCTCCAGCAGACGGCGCGCTACCTGCGCGACCACGGCGACGAGGTGACCGACGACCAGCGCGACACGCTGCAATCGCTCTTGCGGGCGGGTCAGACGGTCGAGGACCTGGCCGAGAACTACAGTCCGACGCTCTCGGATCCGGTCAAGAACCGGTTCGAGTCCTTCGACTCGGAGTCTTTCCGGCGCTATCTGGGCGTCTGGTGGGAAATGTTCAAGCGCCACCCGGCCACTTTCGCGGAGGCGACCGCCGCCAACACCTACGGCTATTTCTGGCCGACCGGCAAGTCGAGCGCGCCGCCAATCCAGTACCCAGACTTGATTCATCTGCGCGAGGGCTACTGGGAGGACGAAATGGCCGGGCTGACCAGTCCGGACGCGGGGCTCAAACCCGACTACCCGGCCGCCTTGGCCCCGGCCCGGGCGGGTGTCATCAAAGCGGCCAAAGCAGTCATCACCGGTCCGGTCACCTGGCCTTTGTTCGCGCCGGGCGCCTACACCTGGGTCCTGCTGATCGCGGCGGCGGCGTTGATTCGCCGTCGCCGCTGGCGGGCGCTGATCCCGTTCGCGCCGGCGGCGCTTGTCTTCCTGGTTTGCTTGGCCTCGCCGGTCAATTCCAATCTGCGCTACGCCTTGCCATATGTGGTGACCGTCCCACTGCTGGTGGTCCACACTCTGTACGCCTTGGCGCGCCCGCCCGCCGCCATCGGCGGCTTGGCTTGCCCGGCTGCATCCGCGGCCCGGCGGCGTGGCGGCACCGGCGGCACCGGCGGCATCGGCGGCCTGGCGGCATCGGGTAAGGTATGGCAGGCGAGCCCGCCCGCCGGCCCTTGGCCGACCGGCGCGGGCCAACCGCCCGGAGGTGTCGCCTAGTGGCCTATGGCGCACGCTTGGAAAGCGTGTTGGGTGCAAGCCCTCGGGGGTTCGAATCCCCCCACCTCCGCCACCTGGTTCGCTCCGACTCAACCCGCCGACCCGCAGGCGGGTGGAGGCTCAATATGGGCGCGCGCCGCTGGCCGGCTGGTCGTAGCGGTCGCCTTTGATCGCGGCTGGTTGGGCCAACGACGTGAGCAGCCAGACCGGTCCTATTACGGGCGCGAAGAAAATCAAGAACCAGGCGCTCGAGTGTCCGGCGTCGTGGAGCCGGCGGCAAGTCAGCGCCAGGTTTGGAACTAACATGACCAGCCACCAGGCCAGGTTCGCCCAGAACGGCAGGCTCTCGAATCCCATGTAGACGAATGGCGGCACAATCTGCAGATATGCCCAAAGCAGTCCTCCGCCGCCCAGCAGATCAATCCATGTCGGCACGGACAGTTGACCGACGCTGGCCAGCACGGTCGCCGCGTGCGCTAACAGGTTCGTCAAGAAGAACCACCAGAACTCGCCGGGCGAGGCGCGGCCCGCGAAGGCGCCGCCCTTGCGCAAAGCCCGCCTGAAGGCCGCCCCAAAGCCGATCCCGTACCAGGGTTGGTTCAACGGCGGCTCAACCCCGGAGATTGACCGCAGGCGAACACCGGCGTCCTGGATCGGATAGGTTTGCCGTCCCGCTTGGGTCGTTCCGCGCCATGACACCGACTTCCCCGCTTCCCCGCCGTCGCCTGCCTTGTCCGATGCCGCCCCGGCCAGCGGTCTGAGGTCGCCCAGGCCGGCCACCGGTGGACGGTAGAACGGGTCCGGCGGCGACCCGGCGGGCGCCGGGGGCACCGGGGGCGCGGCGGGCGCCGGGGGGGCCGGCCAGACGGAATCGCCGGCCGAGCCGGGATCACGCGGACTGGTCATGTTCGGGTTCCACCAGCACCGCGACCTGGGCGGCCAAGGTGCCTTGGAAGGCGCCTGTGTAGATCGAGAGTTCGGTCTCATAGGCGTCGCCGGCCACCCGGTAGCCGCCGTCGGCGGCGTGGCGTTTGAGGTCGTCGTAAGCCTCGAAGATCAGATCCTCGACGCCGCTTTCGCTCGCCTCGGGGTCAAGGCTGAGGCGCCGCAGCAGTTTCAGGTAGGCGCCGGCCGGTTTGACGTGCAACCGCGGCGTCCTGACGCCGGCCGGCGCCGGATTGCAGATCGAGAAGTCCGCGAAGTAGTCGCCGGCCAGGAAAGCCTCGCGGCCGATCCGGTAGGTGGATTGGAACTCGGTTTCCTGGCCCAGGCCGCGGCAGTGCTCAATGTGGTCGCGCAGGGTTGCGATCAGGGCCAGGCCCCATTCGTAACTGAGCGCCGCCCCGGACTGGTCGGCGCCGGCGCCGGCCGGCGGCTTGATCGGGGTCAAGATGAACCGTTCGGCCGGGCATTGGTCGACTGTCACTTGCGGGCCGGACTGGGCGGCGTCGAGCAGCCTCAACCGGGCCAGCGTGCCGCTCAGCGCCCGCCTGGTGCGGGCGATGGCGTCGCGTTCCTGGTCGAGGCGCGTCAGACAGTCTTCCAGGACGGCGGCCAGCGCCTCGGCGTCCGGCGCGGCCAGGTAGTCGCGGATCTCGACCAGGGAGCGTCCGGCCCGGCGCAGCGCGTCGATCAACATGAAATCGGCCACTTGGGCGGGTCCGTAGAGTTTGTAGCCGTTGGGCGCGGTCTCGGCCGGTGTCAGCAGTCCGATGCCGTGGTAGTGCCGCAGGGTTTCCTTGGTGGAGCCGCAAAGGCGCGCGAACTCGCCCGCCTTGAGCAGCGGACTGGTCACAAGAGCCTCCCCTCGGTCCCCTGACAGGGCACGCTTGACTGTGTGGTTACCCCACAGTTTAGGGTCGCTCCTATGGACGCCGCAACACCAGCCCCACCCGCAACATCCG
>JAITKC010000067.1 GCA_031278665.1 Bifidobacteriaceae bacterium
AACCCAGGGTTATGACTGACAGCGTGACCTCGACCCGGCCCGCCAGTTCGGCCGAGACCGGACCCCAGGTGGTGATCGACCGGCCGAAGTCGCCCCTCAGCGCGCCGGTCAACCAGTCCCAGTACTGGACCGGCAGGGGCCGGTCCAGTCCGAGTTGCTCGCGTAGCGCCTCGACTTGTTCGGGTGGCGCGCCGGTTCCCAGGATGGTCCTGGCCGGGTCGCCGGGCACGAAGCTGGCCAGCACAAAGGTCAGGGCCGAAACCACCAGGACAATCGGAACCGCCGTCAGGAACCAGCGCCGAATCACCCGCGCCATATCGTTTGCCCTCGCCTTTCTCGCTTAGCCGGCTCCGCGCGCCGCCGGCCGCGCCGCTCAAAGGCGTCTCAGTCGGCCAGTCTCAAGTCCAGAATGCTGACCGTGGACCGCCCGCCCGACACGTCGAGTCCGGTGATCCCCGGCCGGAAGTAGTACATGATCGGGGTGAACAGCACCGGCGCGAACCAGGCGTTTTCGACCAGGTAGTCGTTCAGGGCTTGGGCCTTGGCCAATTGCTCGTCGTCCGTGGCGACGCGCAATTCCGCCAGCAGCGCCAAGGCCGCCGGGTCGTCGGTGCCGAAACCCTTGAACGGCCGCGCCTCCGGCAGGACCAGGTCGGTGCCCATGCGGAACATCGGCAAGGAGCCATATCCCACGGCCACGGCCGAATGCCGCCGGTCGGTGGCGGCCTCGACATAGGCCTTCTCGTCGGTCGTGGTGGTGACTTGGAGTTGGATTCCAACCGCGGCCAGCATCGGGGTGATGGCGGTGGTCAACGTGTCGAGTCCGCCCCAGGCGACGGTGGCGACCGGCAGTTCGAAGCCGTCGGGGTAGCCCGCTTCGGCCAGCAGTTGGCGCGCCTTGTCCGGGTCGTAGGCGTAGTAGTTGAGCGCTTCGGCCGTGTACCCGTCGTAGCCCTCCGCCGATGGCGAGGAGGTCGGCACGCCGAACTCGCCCAGGATCGCTTGGGCTATGGCCGCGCGGTCGATCGCGTAATTGATGGCTTGGCGAACCCGGACGTCGCCCATGGCCGGGGTCAACTCGCCCTGGCGGTCGATCAAGTTCAGCCCGGCCCAGACCACCGGCACCCAGACCATTTCGATGTCCGGTTCCCCGGCCGCCTGCTGGGCGGTCGAGATGTCGCCGTTGGCCACGTCGACTTGGCCGGTGACCAGGGCGTTGAGGGAGGACTGCGACTCCGCGATGACCTTTATGACAAGCGACTTGAAGTACTGTTTCGACGGGTCGTAGTAGCCGGGATTGGCGGTGTAAGTGTAAGTGTCGCCGGAGATCGACTGCGCGGGGTCGTAGACGTACCGCCCGGCCCCGGCGGAGGGCTGGTCGACTGTCAGATTCTCGATGTCTTCGAGTCCTTTGGGGCTGACGATCATGCCGCAGGCCCGCTGCTGTGAGACCAGGCTCATTATCAGCGGGTACGGCTGCGACAGGCGCAGGGTCAGACTGTGCTCGCCGGTGACTTCGATCTCTTCAAGGTCCGCCAGGGCCAAAGCATTGCGCGACTGGTCGGAGGCGCAGTATTCGAGCGAGGCTTTGACCGCCTCAGCCGTGACCGGCGTGCCGTCCGAGAAGTTGGCGTCATCGCGCAGGGTCAAAGAGATCGCCGTGTTTCCCGGCTCGACCTCCCATTCGGCGGCCAGGGCCGGCTCGTACTTGCCGCCGGGGCCGTAGTAGACCAGCGGCTCATAGGCCGCCAGGGCGTAAGAGACGAAGGCGGTGTTGACGGTCATCGGGTTGATGCCGGTGGCCGGGGCGGAGACGGTCAGAGTGAGTTTGTCGCCCTGGGTCGGTCCGTGGCTCGTCTGTCCGGCGGCGGGCGGACTGCTCTGGCCGCTGCCCGAATCGACGCCGCCGCAGGCGGCCAGGGCGGTGGCGACGCCTAAGGCGGTGACGGCGGCGAAGGCGGCCTTGAGGCGTGGACGCGGACTGGACATCGAATCCTCCTTGATTGAGATGCCGGGCCGAAAACCGTGCCCGGCCGCCAAGCTAGCAGACCGCAGGGAGCCTGTAAAGTTCTTTAGTAAACTGTTTTGCAGCCTTCGGCCCGGGCCGGGCCCGGCCGCCGGCCCGCGAAACCGGGCGGGCCGGCGCTTTCGGCCGTCGGCGCGCCGCCCGGGCAGTCCCACGATTTCGCCCAAAGCCTTGTCCCAAGAGCCAACATGAGAGCGAGTCTCACTTCCCAATCCTCCAGCCGATCAGCCTGTTGGAATCGCTCGCCGCCCGGGGCCTCAACCGGCCCTGGCGGGCTCGAGAGACAAGTGATTCCCGCGGCGGGAGGCATCGAGACCGACAATTTCCGTGGTCGGACGCATCGAGACCGACAATTTCCCTGGTGTTTTGAATCGAGACCGACAATTTCTAGGCCGAAACGCATCGACACCGACAATTTCCCTGGTCGAACGCATCGAGACCGACAATTTCCCTGGTCGAACGCATCGAGACCGACAATTTCCCTGGCGTTTTGAATCGAGAC
>JAITKC010000100.1 GCA_031278665.1 Bifidobacteriaceae bacterium
CTGACCGACGGCCCGGGCGCCGGGGCGCTGCTCGACATGGGCTGTTACGCGGTCAGCGCGGCGCGCATGGCGCTGGCCGGCGAACCGGTGGCGGCGACCGGCTGGCGGCGGCTGGACCCGACTGGCGCGTTCGACATCGGCGGCCTGGCCGTTCTGGCCTTCCCGGGCGGGCGGCGGGCCGAGGTCCGGTGGGCTTTCGACGCCGATGACGCGGCCGAACTGCGGATAATCGGCTCGACCGCGACTTTGCGGGCCGACAATCCGTTTGTGCCCGGCCAGGGCACGCCGGCGGCCACCGCGTTGAGTGTGGCCTATCACGCCGGGGCGGTCCGGGAGCTGGCCTTCGAGCCGGTGAACCAGTTTCGCCTGGAGTTCGAGGAGTTCGCGGCGGGATTGACCGAAGGCCGCGATCCGGTCTGGGCGGTGGACGACGCCGTGGCCCAGGCCAACGCCATGGAGCTGGTCAAAGCTCTTCCAACACTGCGATGGGGGCCGCCGGCCGGCCGCCGAGGAGGATCATGAAACACGCCTATCTGGGCCGCACCGGCCTGAAAGTGTCGAGGCTGGTCCTGGGCACGTTCAACTTCGGCTGGTCGACCGAACCGAAGGACGCCTTCGCGATAATGGACAAGGCGCTTGAAGAAGGCGTCACGTTCTTCGACACCGCCGACTCCTACGGCGCCTGGTGGGGACGGGGCCGCCACGGCTGGTCCGAGGAGATAATCGGCCAATGGTTCGCCTTGGGCGGCGGTCGGCGCGAGTCGGTGGTCCTGGCCACCAAAGTCTATGAGGCGGTCGACGACCCGTCGGAGGGGCCGAACGCCGAAAAAGGCGTCAGCGCCTATAAGATCAAGCGCCACATCGAGGGGTCGCTGCGCCGCCTCGGCACCGACCACGTGGAGCTTTACCAGCTCCATCACTTCGACCCCCACGCCCCCTGGGATGAGGTGCTGGGCGCCTTCGAGGACCTGATCGCGGCCGGCAAAGTGGTCTACGCCGGATCGTCGAACTTCGGCGCCCGCCATGTTTGCCTGGCCCAGGCGGCCGCCCGGGGCCGGGGCTTCCTCGGGCTGGTCAGCGAACAGCACAAGTACTCGCTGGCCTGCCGGCTGCCGGAATTGGAGCTGTTGCCGGCTTGCCGCGAACTCGGCGTCGGGGTGATCTGCTGGTCGCCGCTGGCCAGCGGACTGCTCGGCGGCGCCGCCCTGGCCGGCGGCGGCGAGCGGTCCAAGGCCGCCGCCGGCGAACTCGACGCCGCCGGACGGGCGGGCGTCGCCGCCTACCAGGAGTTGTGCGCCGAAATCGGCGAGAGCCCCGCAAACGTCGCGCTGGCCTGGACTTTGTCCAATCCGGCGGTGACGGCGCCGATTATCGGGCCGCGCACCGCCCAACAAGTGGCCGACGTCACCCGGGCGGTCGACCTGACTTTGGACGATGCCGTCCAACAACGCCTGGACAAGATCTTCCCGGGCCCCGGCGGGCCGGCGCCCGCGGCCTACGCCTGGTGACGGCGTGGGCGCCGCCCTTGCCCGGCCCGGCCCGGCGGGCGGGGAGCCGGGACCCGAACGGCCTAAGGCCGCGCCCCGGGGCCGTTTCGAGGCCACCGGCCGGTTCCGCCTGGCCTTCGCCGACCGATGGTGGCTGGTCGGCCCGGACGGGCGCGGCCAGTTGTCTTTGGGGGTCAACCACATCGACCCGGCCGCGCTGACCCAGGCCCACAACCGGGACCATTGGGCATCGCGCTTCGGGCTGTCGGACCAAGAGGCCGGGCGGCCGCAGGCCTTCCAGGCCGGCTTTGAGCGCAAAGTCAAGGCCGACCTGCGGGCTATCGGTTTCAACGCCCTCGGCTGCCACAGCGACCACCGGCTCTTCTCCCGCAGTTGGCTGCCCTATGTGAAGACGGTCCGCTTCCTCGACGTCTGCCATTATATGGAGCCGGCCCGCGAAGCCTTCATGGACGTGTTCTCACCGGCCTTCGAACGGCACTGCGCCGACCGCGCCGAAGCCGAGATCGCCCCGGTGCTGGGCGACCGGTTCCTGCTCGGCTACTGTTTCACCGACTGCCCGGTGCTGACCGATCTCGACGCGGCGGCGCGAATCGCCAATATCTACGGCGCGCCCAGGCGCGCCTCGACCACGTTCCCGGGCGCCTTGCGGAACTTGGCGGCGCCGGCGCCCGGCAAACTCGCCTACGTCGAGTTGATGCGCCGCCGCCACCGGTCGATCGACCACTTCAACGCGGTTTATTCGACCTGTTTCGAGTCGTTTGGGCAATTGGCGGCCAGGCCCGCCTGGCGCGGCGGCCCCGACCCCTTCAACGACGCCGAGACGGCCGACAACCTCGCCTTCCTGACGCTGGCAATGGACCGGGCCTACGGCGTGGAAGTCGCGGCGGTGCGCCGCCGCGACCCCGATCGGCTGATTTTCGGCGACAAACTGAACGGCAACACCGACACCCCGGCGGAGATCGTCCGGCTGGCCGACCGCCATTTCGACGCCGTCTTCTACCAGCTCTACGGCCTTGAGGCAGACCACCGCCGGCTGATCGAGTCGTGGAGCGGGCTGGTCTCCAAGCCGTTCCTACTTGGCGACAGCGCGATCTGCGTCCCCTCGCGCCGCCTGCCGGACCCTTACGGCCCGCATTGCGGGTCGCCGGCCGAGGCCGCCGAGGAGTTGCGGGCGGTGGCCGACCACTTGTTCGCCCGGCCCGACTTCCTCGGCTGGCATTGGTGCGGCTGGATGGATCAGGCCGGCGGCGAGCCGTCCGGCAAACAGCACATGGGATTCCAGGACGCCTTCGGCCAGCCCCACCCGATAGCCGGCGAACTGGCCAAACTGTCCGCCCGGGTCCGCCGCCTCGCCCCGGCCGCCTGAGCCGGGGGATTTAGCCTTTGACGGCGCCGGTCAAGCCGCCGACGATTCGCCGTTCGAAGATCGAGAAGAAGACCAACGCCGGGATCATCGAAATCGACGTGAAGGCGAGCACTTTGGCGGTGTCGACCGAGTGTTCGGTGGCGAACGCCGCGACGCCCAGCGGCAGCGTGTAGTTGGCGGTGTCGCTGAGGATGAACAGCGGCAGCATATAGCTGTTCCAACTGGCCACGAACGCCAGGATGGCGACTGTCACCAGTCCGGGCACCGACAGCGGCAGGACCATCCGCCAAAAGAAGCCGAGGCGCGAGCTGCCGTCGATGGCGGCGGCCTCCTCGAGTTCCCGGGGAATCGCCCGCAGGAACGGCACCAGGATGACAATGGTGATCGGCAACTGGAAAGCGATTTGCGGCAAAATCACCCCGGCCTTGGTTCCGAGCAGGCCCATCGCCTGGATCATCAGGTACAGCGGCGTGATGGCCACGGTCAACGGGAACATCAAGCCGGCCGCGAACAGCGCGTACATCGCGCCCCGGCCCTTGACCGGATAGCGCGCCAGGACGTAGCTGGCCATCACGCCGAGCGCGACCACGCCCGTGGTGGTGAAGACCGCGCAGATGGCGGAGTTGGAGAACTGCCCCCAGAAATCGGACGAGTTGACGACTTCGACGTATTGCGACCACTTCCAGGCCTTGGGCAGGGCCGCCGGCGAAGTGGTGAACTCCGAGTTGGACCGCAGGCCGCCGAGGATGATGAAAAGCACCGGCCCTATGCACACGGCCACCGCGAGCAGGGCGCAGAAGTAAACCGCCGGACTTCCCCATTGGGTCTTCGACCCACGCCGGACGCGGCCGGACACGGTGTGGTAGGTGACGTTTTTACCGGCCATGGTCTCACCTGCCTCCCGTCAACGCGCCGTCGGTGTCGCGCCGCAAGACGAAGCGCTGGTAGAGCAGGGCGCAGGTGAAGGTGACGATGAACAAGATGACGGCGGTGGCGTTGCCGTAGCCGTAGGCGTTGGACTCGCGGCCCTCGTAGACCATATAAGTCGCCATCGTCGACACGCCGGTGAACTTGGCGACCGGTCCCCACATGATGTAGATCAGGTCGAATAGCTGAAGCGAGCCGATTATCGTCAAGAACCCCCAGATTCTGACCGTCGGAGCGAGCAGCGGCAGGGTTATCGAGAACTGCATGCGCCAGTAGGAGGCGCCGTCGACGGCGCCCGCCTCATATAGCTCCTCCGGTATGCCCTGCATCCCGGCCAAGAACAAGATCACCGCGAAGCCGATGTACTTCCAGGTCAAGATCATCATCATGGTCCACGGCGCGATGGTCTCGCTGCCCAGCCAGTCCCAGTGCGCCAGTTTGTCCAGGCCGAGGGCCTCGAGAATGGCGCTGAAGGCGCCGGCCGGCTGGAGGATCAGGCGCCAGCCGGTGCCGACTATCACCTCCGAGAGCACATAGGGCACGAACAACAACACCCTGATCAGGGAGCGGCCGCGCATTTTGCGGTTGAGCAGCAGCGCCAGCCCCAAAGCGACCGGCCCCTGGATGATTATCGACATCACGACCACGAAAGCGTTGTGGGCCAGCGCGGCGCGGAAGTACGGGTCGCCCAGGATCCAGCGGTAATTGTCGAAGCCGATGAAGTCTGTCGGGACGCCGTAGCCGCGCCAGCGGAAGAACCCGAAATAGGCCGCCAGAATCACCGGAAAGATGACGAAGGTGACGAACACGACCAGCGCGGGACCGGACAGCAGGGCCACTTCGACGCGCCCGCGCCAGCCGATGCCGCCGCGCCGGGGGGCGCCCCGCCGGGACCGCGCCTCAGCGCGGCTCCGGCGGGGCCCACTACCCGCGAGCGCGTCCGCCTTTCGCGGCGCCACGCTTGGCGACGTGCTCGCCATAGCCGGCTATCCCTTCTTGGCGGCGTCGATCAGGCCCTGGACATATTGCTCAGGGGTGGTCTTGCCGGACAGGACGCCGACCGACTCCTGGTTGATCGTCTCGCCGACCGAGTCGCCGAAGGCCTTGTCCAACCAGAGCTGAAGGAAACTCGCCTCATTCGAGCCGGCGGCGGCCTCTTTGAGGGATTCGGTGGTCAGTTTGTCGACCGCGCTGGGGTTGACCGGGATGCCGGCGCCGGTTTCGGCGTATTCGGCCTGGGTTTCGTCGCCGACCAGATAACGCAGGAAGTCGGCGCATTCTTTAGGCGCCTTGGCGTGGCACGAGAAGCCGTCGCCGCCGCCCACCGCCGCTTTCGGATCGCCCTTGCCGCCGGCCACGGAGGGGAACGGGAACCAGTGCAAATCCGCCAACGGCTGGCCGTCCGGGGTCAACGACTGAACCTGGCCGGTCTCCCAGACGCCCGAGAATTCCATCGCCAGTTTGTGATTGGCCAACATGCCGGACGACGAGCCGGCCCCCTGCTGGGCCGAAACCGAAACCCAGCCCTCCTCGAACGGCTCGGTCTTGCCGAAGTCCTCGAGAAGCTGGGCGGCCTGGAGGTAGCAGGGGTCGTCGAAGGCCTTGTTCTCGGTGTCTTGGGCGATGACCTCCTGACCGCACATGCGCAGCGTCATAATGTACATCCAGTGGCCGGCCGGCCAGGCGTCTTTGCCGCCCAAGCCGACTGGGACGATCCCGGCCGCCTTCAATTTGGCGACCACGTCGTTGAACTGCTCCCAAGTCTGGGGCGTCTCGGTGATCCCGGCCTGGTCGAAAAGGTCCTTCGAGTAGTAGACGCCCGCCACCCCGGCCGTGTACGGCAGGCCGTAGGTCTTGCCGTCGTATTGCCAAGGCGCCATCGACCCGCCGATGAACTCGACTTCTTTCTGGGAGTCGGCGCTGATGTCCATGACCAAGCCTTGATCGACTTGCTCCGCCATCTCGCCGCCGCCCCATTGCTGGAACATGTCGGGGGCGTCCGAGCCGTTCAGGGCGGTTTGCAGTTTGTCCTGGAGGTCCTCGTTTTGGATCGGCACGATCTCGATCTTGACATTCGGATTGGCGTCCATGAAGCGGTCGGCGGCGTTCTGGAAAACCGTCTTGCCGGGGTCCGATGTGACGTTGTGCCACCAGGTGATGGTGACTTGGCCGCCGTCGCCCGAACCGCCCGGATCGCCGGAGTCGGAGTTGTCGCCGCAACCGGCCAGGCCGACCGCCAAAGCGGCGGCGGCGCAAAGCGCGATCGCGTGGGTTGTCCTTGTTGTGTTCATCGTTGAACTCCTCTTGAGATTTTTATATAGTGGTCGGCTTGGTCCCGCCGGACAAGGGCCCAATAATCCCGGGCCTTCGCGCCGGCTGTTCACCGCCTGCGCCGAAACCTCCTAAAACCGGCCCGGCGCGCCGCCGTGCCGCCCTGGAGTTCTCAGACAGGCGTTCAGTTACCCCTTTGAACCAATCACCTCCTCGTCGGTCAACCTCGACTCGGCCAGCTTGGCCGGTTCGTCTGGGGCCTCGGCGTTCATCGGCCCTCGCCGCCAGCCTCGGCCGCCTGGGCGAACTCGATCACCGCGTAAAGACTGAACTCCGGCGCCGACACCGTGACGTGCCCGCCGTCGCGGTCGAAGGCCAGCGGCATCGGCGCCTGGCCGGGAAGCCAAGCGGTCGCGCGCGCCACCGGATGCGGCAGGCGAACCGAAAGGCGCACGCCCCGGCGCCGCCTGGCGGCGTCGCGCCGCTCGTCGTAGCCGTAATTGACCAGGTGGACCGAACTGGCCGGCGCCCCTTGGACGTCGACGGCGAACACCCCGGCGTAAAGGTCGCCCGATGCCGCGCCGGCCGTCTCGCCGTCGCCGGCCCCGTCCGCGCCCCAGTCGATCCGCAGTTGCCGGTCCGCGACGGCCGACGCCACCGCCTCGGCCGGGGCCCAGGCGGAAGCGGGGCCCTCGACCACGGCGGCGCGCGCGGCATCGTCCAAATTGTCGCCGTAACCGCCGACCACCACGACGACGCCGCCGCCGCGCGCGTAAGCCGCCAGCGCCGCCGCCTGGTCCGGGCTGACCGTCCGGCAGTCTGGCAAGACGACCTGGCGGTAGCGGCTGAGGCGCTCGGCCGTGATGTCGTTGGGGCGGTGGCGCTCGTCCGGCAGGGGCAGGACGTCGAAGGGGATGTGGTTCTCGGCCAGTTCTTTGATCACCCGCCAATAGACGATGCGCTGGTCGTCGGGGACGGCGCTGTAGTCGACCGCCGAACCGGCCCCGGCCCATCGCGGCCCGGTGACCTCGGCCGACCAGGCGTCCGCCAGCGGGTAGACCACCGCCACCTCGGCCCGCGATGTCGTCGAACGCAGATGGTCGACCGCGGCCAGGGCCGCGCCGACCTCGTCCAACAGGGCTTTGGGCGCCCAGAAGGCGTTCTCGATCTCAGTTCCCATCCACGATCCGAACGGGAAGGTCATCGACGCCCCGGTGGCGGCGCCCTCGTAGAAACTGACGCGCAGCCGGTCGTGGCACTTTCCCTGGCCGACCGCCGCGACCAGTTCGGGGATGATTCCGCCGTAAGGATTCTGGGCGACCAGCACCTCGCGCCCGCGGGCCAGGCCGACGACGTGGCGGAACCACCAGGGCTGGCGGTAGGCGGTGGCGTGCATTTCGGAGATGACCAGGTCGACGGCCTCGACAATGCCGTCGTATTCCGGGTTGCCGTTGTAGAAGTTGCCGCTGACCTTGACTTCGCGGCCGCGTTCGGCGGCGTAGCGCTTGATATAGGCGGCCAGGTCGCGGAACGAGCGATGCATGGCCGCCAAGTGGAAATCGGCGTATTGCCGGGCCAGCGGCAGATCGCGGACCGGCGTGGGCGCGGTGAAACCGCGCCGGCGCAACCAGTCGCCGTAATCGAAAGTTTCGAGGTCGACCTGGGCGAGTTCGTCCGGGAAGTCGGCCGGGTCCAGGCCCTGGAGGTGGCGGCGGAATCCGGCCGTGCAGTCTTTGCAGAAACAGCCGCCGTAGTACAGGGCGTTGATCGGTATCTCGGATTCGTCTAATTGGACGCCGCTGACGCCGGCGTCGATCTGGATTCGGACGATCGCCTTGAGGTACTCCTGCCAGACCGGCGAGTTGCGGTCCATCAGGTGGGCCGTCTGTTCCCGGTCGGAGAGTTCGACCCAGTTGGCGTGTAGCGGCCGGCCGTCCAATCCGCGGCTGGCGGCGTCCTCCCAGATGTCGACGACCGGCTGGCCGAGCGAGTTGACGATCCCGTCCGGGAAGTAGTGGCGCCAAGGTTTCCAATCGGATGGACCGGTGTCGGCGTTGAACTCGCTCAGGCCGACCCTGCCCGGCCGCCCGGCTCCGCGCAGTTCGTTAATCGAGGCGAGCGTGCCGTCGTCGTTGTATTCGGCGGCGAACTCCCAGCCCTGGGCTTCGAAGACGACTCCGAAGACCTCGATTCCTCTGGCCCGGCAGTGGGCGATGAACTCGGCGTCGTTGACGTGCCCGTGGATGCGGAAGCGGGCCGGGATTGGCTGATAGGCCTCCTGTTCGAGGTATGGCAACGAGATCGAGCCGCCGCCGAGCGCCGACCAGACCAGGGTGGTGGCGGCCATGTCCGTCAGCTCCTCGATCATCCGCAGCCGTCGGCTGGGCAGCGATGGGTGATAGTTGTGCTGGTTGGCGAACCAGGCATCGAAGTAGACGCCGCGCCTCATCACCGTTCTCCTTGTCGTTCGCTTAGTCGCCGCCCCGGCCGGCCAAACCCTTCGGGCGGGCGTCCAACTGCGCGGTTGGCCGCGCCCGGCCCCGATGGGGTTGGTCAGGACCGCCCGCGCCGTCAATCCGCCCGTCGAACCCCGGCCCGCTCCCGGTCATCTAGATGGTCGGTCAACTGCGTCGTTGCCCGTGAGCAGGTCTATTGTGTCCAGCCGGCGCCTTGTTAACGATTACATTTCTTGGCCGTTAAGCTATCCTCGGTTCGAGTCGATGTCAACCGTGCGGGCGATGCGGAAAGGCGGCGCGATGCGTGGCGAGGCGGTCGGTCCGGGCGGGCCCGGGCGGCGATCGGTGGCGCTGCGCGGCCACCGGCTGTGGGTCGACGGCCGCGCCGCGCCGCTGCTTGGCGGGCAGGTCGACTACTGGCTGCATCCGCCGCCGATGTGGGCGCGGATCCTCGACTCGGCGCGGGCTTGCGGACTGGCGATGATCTCTTGTTATGTGCCGTGGAATTACCACCTGCTGGCCGACGGCTCGTTCGACTTCTCCGGACGCACCGACGCGACCCGGTCCTTGGAGCGGTTCCTCGATTTGGCGGCGGAAAAAGACCTCTGGGTTTTCCTGCGGCCGGGGCCCTGGATCTACGACTTCTACATGGACGGGGGAGTGCCGCTCGAGGCCTCGGCCCATCACCGCTTGGACCCGCGATTTCTTCGCGCGGCGCGGCGCTATCTGCGCGCTTTGGCCCCGGCGGTGGTTCCCCGTCTGGCCACCAACGGCGGCCCGATCGTCCTGTGCCAGATCGACAACGAGATCGAGCCGCTGGCCACACAGCGCGGCGACAGCGGCGGCACGCGCCTGGCCGGCGACCCGGTCGGCGACAGCTACGCCGCCCAAATAATCGACGGGCCGCTTGAGGACCCGGCCAGCTTCCGGTCCCACTTGGCGCGCGCCCACCGGTCGGCGCGTTCGTTTGCCGCCTCGCGCGGCTTGCCCCCGGCCGACGACTGGCGCCAGTTGCGTCTGGGCGAGGCGATTGAGGCGCCAAGTCCGGCGCTGCGGCGGGATCTGGCGGCCTACTACCGGTGGTATTGCGCCGCCTATGCCGAGGCGGTGGCCCAGATGTTGGACGATGTCGGGGTGGACGTGCCGCTGGCCCTGAACCTGTTCGCCAACGCCCAGCCGCAATCGGCCGTCGATTTCGCCGCCGTCGCGCCGTTGGTCGGCGGCGACTACTGGGGGCGCAACCCCCTGCCCTGGGATTCGGTCCTGCAAGTCTCGCGCAGCGCCCGCCACCTCGCGGCGGCGACCGGCACGCCTTGGGCGGCCGAGTACCCGTCGGCCTCGATCGCGCAGTTTGTGATCGAGGGCGTCGAGGACGTGGCGACGCCGGACAACGCCTTCTACTGGGGGCTGCTGGGAATGATCGTGGGACTCAAGGGCTGGAATTGGTACGCGATCGCCGAGCGGAGTTCGCTCTACTTCGCGCCGATCAACAACTACGGCGGGCGTGTGCCCGAGTATTTCGAGGCCTTCGCCGCCGTCCACCGCGAGTTCGCGGACCTGGATTGGCCGAGTTTCGAGCCCCTGCGCGACGCCGCGATCTGGTTCGACCAGACGGCGGTCAGCGATCAGATGGAGTTTCGGCTTGGCCGCGACGTTCCCTTTCACGCCATCAGCGAGTTGGGCCAAGGCCCCTGGATGGCGGCGTTCGACCGCCTCCATCGGCTTGACTTAGACCTCGCCGTCTACGACCCGGCGGCGGCCCACAACGCGGCGACCGCCGGACGGGCGGTGGTGGTGGCGCCTCAGCCGCTGATGTCCCGTCAGGACCAGGCCCATCTGCTGGGCCTGGCCGAACAAGGCGCGAACCTGTTGTTTCTGGGCGAACCGCCGCGGGCCGACTGGGCGGGCGAGCCGACGGACGTGTTCGCCGGCATCTCACTGGCCGCCCCCGGCCAGACCGGCCGGGTCGGGGCCGGCCGGGCGGCGCGGCTGGGCCGCGACGCGACCGACGCGGAGTTGATCGAGGCGCTGGCGGCGCTGGGATCGCCGCGGACGGTGGCCGCCGGCCAGCCGGGGGTGCTCACCTCGGCCTGGCGCCGGGGCGAGGAACGCCTGATCATCGCCCTGAACACGAACGCCGTCCGGGCGCCAGGGCCGGTCCGGATCGATCCGGCGGCGCTCGGCCTCC
>JAITKC010000170.1 GCA_031278665.1 Bifidobacteriaceae bacterium
GGTCCTGCCGCCAGCCGACGTCGACGCGCTGGTCAGCCGCGTGCGCGGGGGAGGGGCCGAGGTCGTGGCGCTGCTGAAGACCGGTTCGGCTTATTACGCTCCCTCGGCCGCGGCCGCCCGCATGGCCCGCGCCGTCGCCACCGACTCGGGCGCGGTGGTCCCCGTCTGCGCCTGGCTGACCGGCCAATACGGCATTTCCGACGTCTACCTGGGGGTCGAGGCGAAACTCGGCAAGGCCGGCGTCAAGGAGATTGTCGAGCGCCAGTTGTCCGATGACGAGTTGGCCCAGCTTCGCCAGGCCGGGGCCGCCGTCAAGTCCAAGGCCGCCGACGTCGCCAACATGTGACGTAAACGCTCCAACGGCGAGGTCGGGGACGGTGCCTGGCGACCGGCTGGCCGCCCTGATCGAGGCCGGCCTCGCCAGCCCGGCCCGCGCCGGCGCGCGACAGCCGATTCGGCGGGGCGTGCCCATCGCCGGGGCCGACCCGGGGGCCGCGCTGGACGCTGACAGGCGCCGGCTCGATGACTGAGCCGGCGCGCTGGTATGTCGACTCGTCGGTGCTGGTTCGCGCCATAACGGACGACTCGCCGGCCGCCAAAGATTGGTTCGACGCCGCCAGCGCCGGCGGCGACGTGTTTGTGGCCTCCCGCCTGATGGAAGTCGAGGTCCGGCGCGTGACCCGCAACGCCGGGGTCGACCAAGAACTGGTCGGCCTCTACTTGGACCTATTCGTCTTCTTGCCCGTCGACGAGGACCTGATGGCCCAGGCGATCGCGATACCGCGGCCGGTCGGGGGCGCGGACGCGATCCATCTGGCCGCGGCCATGCGCGTGGGCGCCGGAGCGCTCAAGCTCGCCACCCACGACAAGCAGATGGCCGATGCCGCGCCGCGTCTCGGTTTTGGCGTCATCGACCCGGTGGTCGACGACCCCCGCCGCGGCCCCGTCGCCTGACCGGACCGCCGACGTGTCCCAAACTCTTTTCACGTCGAGTAAAATTGGCGCTAAGCGTTTGTCGACAGCCCAAGCGGCGGCTGGGGCGGGGGAAGGAAAACATGGCGAAAATCAAAGTCGCGGGTCCGGTGGTCGAACTCGACGGCGACGAGATGACCAGGATCATCTGGCACTTCATCAAGGATCGGCTGATCCTGCCGTATCTGGACATCGACCTGAAGTATTACGACCTGTCGATCGAGAACCGCGACGCCACCGACGACCGCGTGACCGTCGAGGCGGCGGAGGCGATCAAGCGCCACGCCGTGGGCGTCAAATGCGCCACCATCACCCCCGACGAGGCCCGGGTGCAGGAGTTCGGGCTGAAGAAGATGTGGAAGTCGCCCAACGGAACGATTCGCAACATCCTCGGCGGGGTTGTCTTCCGCGAGCCGATTATCGTCTCGAACGTGCCTCGATTGGTGCCGGGCTGGACCAAGCCGATCGTGATCGGGCGGCACGCCTTCGCCGACCAGTACAAAGCCACCGACTACCGGACGGACAAGCCCGGCCGGGTGATGCTGTCCTTCATCCCGGACGACGGCTCCAAACCGGTCGAATTGGAGGTGGTGCGCCTGCCCGAGGACGGCGGGGTGATCCTCGGGCAGTACAACTTCACCGACTCGATCCGGGATTTCGCGCGGGCCTGCTTCGCCTACGGGCTGCGGCGGCGCTACCCCGTCTACTTGTCGACTAAGAACACCATCTTGAAGCGCTATGACGGCGCCTTCAAGGACATTTTCGCGGCGGTCTACGAAGATGAGTACCAAGACCGGTTCGAGGCGGCCGGCTTGGCCTATGAGCACCGCCTGATCGACGACATGGTCGCCAGCGCCCTCAAATGGGAGGGCGGCTATCTCTGGGCCTGCAAGAACTACGACGGCGACGTCCAGTCCGACACCGTCGCCCAGGGCTTCGGCTCGCTCGGCCTGATGACCTCGGTGCTGATGACCCCGGACGGCGCCACAGTCGAGGCCGAGGCCGCCCACGGCACCGTCACCCGGCACTACCGGCTCCATCAGCAGGGCAAGCCGACCTCGACCAATCCGATCGCCTCGATCTACGCCTGGACCGGCGGCTTGAGACACCGCGGCGAACTCGACGCCACGCCCGCGGTCGCCGGCTTCGCCTCGGCCTTGGAGGAGACCGTCATCCAGACCGTCGAGTCCGGCCTGATGACCAAGGACTTGGCCTTGCTGATCGGCCCCGACCAGCCCTGGCTGACCACCGAGGACTTCTTGGACGCCCTCGACCGGGGCTTGCGCGCCCGCCTAGCCGCCTGACCGGCCGTCCAGCGCCGCCGCCGCCCGATGCCGCGCGGGTTAGTCCCGCGGCGGCGGCCCTTGGCGGTGGGAATCGCGGGCGGCTTTCCAACCGATGGCGGCCGCGGCCAGGCAGGCCGCGGCGCCCGCGGCGAAGGCCCATCGGGCGCCGGCGTGCTGGGCGATCACGCCCACCGCCGGACCTCCGGCGGTGCGGCTGCCGATATAGGCGGCCTGCCATAGGGATAGCACGCGGCCGCGGGACCCCGCCGGCGCGGCGAGTTGCAAAGTGGCGTTGCAGAGTATGACGAAGCGCATCGCGACGGCCCCGAGGACGCCGAGCGCCATGTAGCAGGTTGTCAGGGTGGGGGCCGCCGCAGTCAAGGCCATGGCGGCGGCGAACACGACGGCGGCGGGGGCCAAGGGCTTGAGCCCTGTGGTCGCGTGGCCGGCGGTCACGAGCCCGCCGACAACAGCGCCCGCGCCCATGGCGGCGGTCATGAACCCGTAGGCGGTGGGACCGGCGGCGAAGGTGCGGGCGGCCAACACCGGCAGAGTCACCTCGAATTCATAAGCGACGCAGCCGATTAGCAAGATCATGGCCAGGGGGGCGGCGAGCGAGGGGTCGACCCGGATCAACGCGGCCGTTTCCGCGATCTGTCCCCGCGCTTTCGGGGCGCGTTCGGGGGGCAGCAGGGCCGATTCGTCAAGGCTGCGCAGTAACGCGATCACGCCGAGGAAAGACACAGCGTTTACGGCGAAGCACATTCCGGTGCCGGCCTGTTCGATTACCAGTCCGGCGGCGACCGGGCCGGCGGAGCGGGCGAGGTTCACAAGCGCGGAGTTCAGCCCGATGGCGTTGGTCAACTCGGCCTCGCCGACCATCTCGACCAGGAAAGCCTGCCGGGCCGGCATCTCGAAGGTCGACGCGACGCCAAGCGCAAGAGCGAGAGCGCATACGTGCCAGTATTCGACCACGCCGGTCAAGGTGAGGAGCGCGAGGGCTCCGGCCAGGGCGGACATGACCCATTGGACGGCTTCGATTAGGCGGCGTTTGTCCGTCCGGTCGGCGACCAGGCCGGCTAGCGGCGCGATCAGCACGACGGGGATTGTTTGCAGGCCGACAACGATGCCGACCTTGGTGCCCGAGTCGGAAAGGTCGAGCACAAGCCAGGATTGGGCGACCCGCTGCATCCAGGTGCCGGACAAGGAGACCGCCTGGCCGGCGAAGTAGCGACGGAAGTTGGGCACGCGCAGGGCGGCCAAGACGCGTCGAATGCCGTCGCCGCCGGACCCGTCGTCAGCTCCGGTCATCGTCGATTGCCGTCGCGGGCGGCTGGGAGTCGTGGGCCAGGGCCTCGAGGGCGGGAAGCGCGGCCGCGATGGCGGCGGATTGGTCTGCGGTCAGGCGGTTCAGACGCTCGATTAGGGCGCTGGATCGCACCTGTCTGATGCGGCTGTGGACCACGCGCCCCTGTTCTGTCAGCCGCACCAGCCACCGCCGGGCGTCGGCGGCGTCTGGTTGGCGCGTCGCCCAGCCGGCGCGCTCGAGTTTGGTGACGACGCGGGAGACCATGGTCGCGTTGACTGCCTCGCGGCGGCCAAGGTCGCCCATGCCGATGGGCCCGTGCAGGCCGATGGACGCGAGGATGGACGTGTCGGTGGGCGTCAAGCCGACTAGGCGGCTGGCCGCGTTTAGCTGTCGGTTGAGTCGGCTAAT
>JAITKC010000045.1 GCA_031278665.1 Bifidobacteriaceae bacterium
GAACGGCCGATCGCCGCGCCGGGCTATCTCCAGATCAAAACCCACGACCCGGCCCAGGCGTTGCGCCAGTTGGCTTCGCTCGAAGTCCGCCACCTGCTGATCGAGGGCGGGCCGACAGTCGCGACGGCGTTCGTCAGGGCCGGCCTGGTCAACCAACTCGACTGCTACCTGGCGCCGGCCTTGCTCGGAGCCGGCGGCCTGGCCTGGCTGGGGCCCTTGGGCATAGAGTCAGTGGACCAAGCGTCACGCTGGCGCACCCGGCGCCTTGAGCGAATCGGGGACGACGTGTTCATCGAAGTCGGAAGGTAGCCATGTTCACAGGTCTGATTGAGGAAGTCGGGCGGGTCGTCGAGGCCACGCCGACCCGGCTCGGCGTCGAATGCCGGGTTGTGCTGGAAGACGCCAAACTGGGCGACTCGATCGCCGTCAACGGCGTCTGCCTGACGGTGGCGGAATTGGGCCCGGACGTCTTCGCCGCCGACGTGATGGCCGAGACGTTGCGGCGCACCAACCTCGGCTCGCTCGCCCCCGGCCAGCCGGTCAACTTGGAGCGGGCGCTGGCGGCGGACGGGCGGATCGGCGGGCACATCGTGCTCGGCCACGTCGACGCGGTGGGCGCGCTGGCCGCCCGCGAGGACGGGAACTTGGCTTTCGCCGCCCCGGCCGCCTTGGCCAAATACATTGTCCGCAAGGGGTCGATAGCGATCAACGGGGTCTCGTTGACGGTGGTGGCGGTCGACGATGCCGTCTTCAGCGTCTCGCTCATCCCGGTCACCCTGGCGGGCACTAATTTGGGCGGCCTGAAAGTCGGCGACACGGTCAACTTGGAGGTCGACATCCTCGCCAAACAGCTTGAGCGTCTGGTCCAGCGATGATCCGAACCGGCACCGTCGAAGAGGCTCTGGCGGCCATCAAGGCCGGTCGGCCGGTCTTGGTGGCCGATGACGCCGACCGCGAGAACGAGGCCGACGCGGTGATCGCCGCCCACGGCGTGGACGCCCACTGGATCGCCTGGATTATCCGCCACTCGTCCGGCTACCTCTGCGCGCCGATGACGGCGGAGCGCGCCGACGCGCTCAATCTGCCTTTGATGGTGCCGAACTCGGAGGACCCCCGGCGGACCGCCTATACGGTCACAGTCGACGCCGCCCGGGGCGTGAGCACCGGCATCTCGGCCGCCGACCGCGCCACGACTCTCAGGGTCTTGGCCGACCCGGCCTCCGGGGCCGGCGACCTGATCCGCCCCGGCCACGTGCTGCCGCTGCGGGCGGTCGCCGGCGGGGTGCTACATCGCGGCGGGCACACCGAGGCGGCGGTCGACCTCTGCCGGCTGGCCGGCCTGCCGCAGGTGGCGGCGATCGCCGAGATGGTCCGCAAAGACGGCTCGATGATGCGCCTGACCGACGCCGCCGCCATCGCGGCGCGCGAGGACTTGGCGCTGTTGACGATCGCCGACCTGGTCGCCTGGCGGCGCGCCCAAGGCGACGTGCCGAGCGGCGGCGAGCCGGCGGCATCGGCGGGCGGCCAATCGCGCCGGGTGGTGGCGACCGGGCGGGCCTTCCTGCCGACGGCGCACGGCGAATTCGACCTCTGCGGCTACCGCGACCTGCGCACCGGCCAAGAGCATGTGGCGCTGGTGGCGCGCTCGAAACCGGGCCGGGTGGTCCGCGTCCACTCCGAATGTCTGACCGGCGACGCTTTCGACTCCGAGCGCTGCGACTGCGGCGCCCAGTTGACGGCGGCTCTGAGAAGGGCCGACGCCGAAGGCGGGGCTGTCGTCTACCTGGCCGGCCACGAGGGCCGGGGGATCGGTCTGCGCGCCAAAATCGACGCCTACGCGCTCCAGGACCGCGGGCGCGACACCGTCCAGGCCAACCTGGAACTGGGCTGGCCGGTCGACCGGCGCGAATACGGCGCCGCCGCCGCGATAATCAAAGACCTCGGCTTGGAGCCGATCGTGCTGCTGACCAACAACCCGGCCAAAATCGAAGGTCTGGCGGCGCTCGGCGTCCAAGTCGAGCGGGTCGAGCGGATCGCGGTCGGCCGGACCGCCCACAACGCCGGATACCTCGACACCAAAGCCCTGCAGATGGGGCACAACCTGACTGTCGGCGGGGCGGCGGAAGGAGCCGGGCGATGAGCGGCCCCGGCGCGCCGGCCCTGGCCGTCAGCGGCGTCGATCCGGTCTCCGGTCAGCCCTGGTCGATCGCCGTGGTGGCCTCGCTCTGGCACCGCGAGATCATGGACGGCCTGGTCGCCGGGGCCGAGCGGGCCCTTAGACAGTCCGGCGCCGAGCACCGGCTGTTCCGGGTGCCGGGCGCCTTTGAGCTTCCCCTGGCCGCGCGTTGGACGCTGGCCCAGATGCCGGCCGAGCCGAGCGCCGCGCCGCCCTACGGGGCCGATGCCGTGGTCGCCTTGGGCGTGGTCATCCGGGGCGGCACGCCGCACTTCGAATATGTCTGCCAAGCCGCCACCGCCGGCCTTGCCCAAGTCGCCCTCGAGTCCAATAAGCCAGTCGGTTTTGGCCTGTTGACCTGCGACAACGAGGCGGAGGCGCGGGACCGCGCCGGCCTGGGCGGCGCGCGGGAGGACAAGGGCGCGCAAGCCGCCGAAGCCGTCCTGGCGATGCTCCGACTGCGGGCGGGCCAGTAGGCTTGGGGGCTTGTGAAGACTTTTGAGCAGCTCTACGCCGAATTGTTGGAGCGCGCGGCGACGCGGCCGGCCGGTTCCGCCAGCGCGGCCTTACTGGAGGCGGGGGTTCACGCGATCGGCAAGAAGTTGATCGAGGAGGCGGGCGAGACCTGGATCGCCGCCGAATACGAGTCGGACGGGCAACTGGCGTTGGAGGTCTCGCAACTGCTTTATCACGCGCAATTGCTGCTGATCGCCCGCGGCGTGCCGCTCGAGAAAGTTTACGAGAGACTCTGATGCTCAGAATCGCCGTTCCGAATAAGGGCTCGCTCAGCGAGCCGGCCGTTCAGATGCTGCGCGACTGCGGCTACGCCCAGCGCCGCGAGGCGCGCGAACTGGTTTTGATGGACCCGGCGGCGGACGCCGAGTTCTTCTATTTGCGGCCGCGCGACATCGCCGTGTACGTCGGCTCGGGCACCGTCGACGCCGGCGTGACCGGCCGGGACCTGTTACTCGACTCGGGCGCCGCCGCCGTCGAACATCTGGGGCTCGGATTCGGGCGGTCGACTTTCCGCTTCGCGGCCCGGCCCGGCTGGGCGAACGGCGTCGGCGACCTGGCCGGCAAGCGGGTGGCGACCTCATATCCGGTGCTAGTCGGCGACCATCTGCGCCGGCGCGGGATCGACGCCCAGGTCGTCCGCCTGGACGGGGCGGTCGAAAGCGCCATCCAACTGGGCGTCGCGGACGCCATCGCCGACGTCGTGTCGACCGGCACCACGCTTCGGGCGGCCGGCCTGGCCGTGTTCGGCGAACCGCTGCTCGAATCGGAGGCGGTGCTGATCCGCCGCCGCGACGGCCTAGTCGACTCCGACGGCTTGGCCAGGCTGACCCGGCGCCTCCAAGGCGTGCTTGTGGCCTCGCAGTATGTGCTGATGGACTACGACGTGCCGATCGGCGCGGTCGAGCGGGCGGTTTCGATAACCCCCGGCCTGGAAAGCCCGACGGTCTCGCCGCTGCACTCCAAAGGCTGGGCGGCGGTGCGCGCGGTGGTGCCGGCCAAAGACACGAACGAGTTGATGGACCGGCTTTACGAAGTCGGCGCCAGAGGTATTTTGGTGACCGAGATCAAAGCCGCCCGCATCTGAGTTCGGGACCGGACGCGATCCGGCTCCGGGCGCGCTCAGGCCCAGGCGACGACTTCGCCGATCGGGCGGCGGGCCTGCGGGCGCTTTGGGTCCTCCGAGCGGTAACCGAACACCGCCGCCACGGCGAAGGCGTCGAGGGCCGGGTCGATCAGGCCGGCCTCGGCCAGCACGGCGGTCGCCTGGGCGTAGTCCAACCCCTCCAGCGGGCAGGAGTCGACTTCGATCGCGGCGGCGGCCACGATCATGTTCTCAAGCGCCAGATAAGCCTGGCGGGCGGTGTAGCCGAACATCGCGTCGTCGCTGCCCCAGACGCCGATCCGGTTGGTCAAGAAAGCCTTGAAGCGGCCGCGCCAGGCCTCGATCTGCTCCGGCGACATACTGTGGACGGTGGCGCCGATGTGGGCCAGATAGTCGCCGGACGGGTCGATCCCCCGCGCCGTCTTGGCCGTGAAGGCGACCAGGTGGGAGGCCTGGCCGGCTTGGGCCGCATTGGCCCCGGTCCGCTCGACGAACTTGGCCCGCAATTCCCCGCTGGCCAGAACAATTATGTTCCACGGCTCCAGGCCGTTCGAAGAGGGGGCCAGCCGGGCCGCCTCGGCGATGAAGTCGAAGTCGGCCGGATCCAACCGCCGAGCCGGGTCGAAGCTCTTGATGGCGCGGCGGAACCGCAAGGCCGCCAGATGGGTCGACTTGACGTGGTTTTTCAACTCAGGCGTGAGTGGGTTTGGCATGACCGCGATCTTAGCGCGGCCGGCCGGCCCGAGGGCGGCGCCGGGGGACGGCGCTGTCACGTGGCGCCTCAGGGCGCCAGTCCGGCGACGGCGGCGATCAGCCAGGCCCCGAGCGCCCCGCCGACCAATTGGGTCGCCACAACCAGGCCCGCCAGACCGAGTCCGAGCGCCGCCAGATGCCCCAGCACGGCGGCGGTTCCCTCGTCTTTCCTCATCTGTCCACAATGCGCCGAACCCGGTCGCCGCGGGTCCGACCAGCCGGCGATTTCGGATGCCGGGCGGTCCTCCCCGGGTGGCCGATCCGGCCCGCCGCGTCCTCCTAGAGAAGGACGCCCGCTCAAACCCGCAGGTCAGCCGTCCGAGGGCGTGGTCAGAATCTCGGCCCCGGCGGCGGTCACCAGAACAGTGTGCTCGAATTGGGCGGACCGCCTCAGGTCGGCGGTCACCACCGTCCAGCCGTCGTCCCACAGGCGCCAGTCGTGCGAGCCCAGCGTCAGCATCGGCTCGATTGTGAAGACCATGCCGACCTCGATCACGTCGTCGAACCTGGGAGCGGCGTCGTAGTGGGGGATGACCAGCCCGGAGTGGAAGGCTTCGCCGACCCCGTGGCCGGTGTAGTCGCGCACCACGCCGTAGCCGAAACGCCTGGCGTAGGACTCGATCACCCGCCCGATCACGTTGACCGCCCGGCCCGGCTGGACGGCCCTGATACCGCGCTCCATCGCCTGGCGGGTGCGGTCGACCAGCAGCCGCGAGGCCTCGTCGACGTCGCCGGCCAGGAAAGTCGCGTTGGTGTCGCCGTGCACGCCGTCCAAGAAGGCCGTCACGTCGACGTTGACGATGTCGCCGTCGGCGATCACAGTCGAGTCGGGGATGCCGTGGCAGATGACCTCGTTCAGCGAGGTGCACAGCGACTTCGGAAAGCCGCGGTAGCCGAGCGTCGACGGATAGGCGCCGCGCTCGATCAGATAGCGGTGTCCGATGACGTCGAGTTGGTCCGTCGTCACGCCCGGCTTGACGTGTCGGCCGACTTCGGCCAGGGCGTCCGCGGCCAGACGCGAGGCGCGCCGGATGCGGCTGATCGTGTCGGCGTCCTTGACCTCCGGGCCGGGCCAGGGCTCGGAGTCGGGCTTGGCCTTGCCGACGTACTCCGGGCGGGCGATCGACTGCGGGACGGCGCGCGGCGGCGAAACCCGGCCTTTGGCAACTGGCACGCGCTCCATACTAGGGCCGGCCGGCTAGAACCGCAGGACCGCCCGGCCGATCACCTCTCCGGCCGCCAGGCGCCGGAAGACTTCGACGCCCTGGTCGATTGGATAGGCCTCGGTGCGCATCTGAATCACGCCGCGCCGGGCCAACGCCACCACGTCGTATAGTTCGCCGCGGGTGCCCCAGTAAGGCGAGAAGACGTTGCATTCGTAGGGGACCACCCCGAAGCCGACCGTCGCCTGGCCGCCGCCGATGCCGACGATGTTCCAGTCGCCGCGCACTTTGGTCATTCGCGCGCCCAAGTCGATCGACGGCTGGACGCCGGCGAAATCGAAGACGACCTCGGCCCCCTGGCCGTGCGTCAGATCGCGGACCAGTTCGACGGCGGCATCGTCGGATTTGACCGCGTAGTCGGCGCCGACTTGGCGGGCCAACTCGAGGTGGGCCTCTGAGACGTCGAGGGCGACCACGCGGGCCGGGGTCAGATGTTTGATCAACTGGATGGCCGTGTGGCCCAATCCGCCAATTCCGAAGACGACGGCGTAGGAGTTGGCGTCGAGTTTGGAGCGCGAGTGCTGGAGCGCGTGGTAGGGGGTCAACGCGGCGTCGGTCAGCGGGACCGCCTTGACCGGGTCGAGGTCCTTGATCGGCACCAGGTAGCGGGCGCGGTCGACGACCATATATTCGGCGGCGCCGCCGTGATGGCCAAGCCCGGGCGGGTTGATCCGGCGGGCGGCGGCGTTATAACAATAGTTCTCGTAGCCTTCGGCGCACTGGCGGCAGCGCCCGCACCCCCACGGGCCGTAGACCAGCACGTCTTCGCCCAGTGTGACCAGGTGCTTGACGCCGTCGCCGGCATCGACCACGGTTCCCGCGCATTCGTGGCCGAGCGTCATCGGCAGGCGATAGCCCCGCTCGGCCGCGAAACGCTCCATCACCGCGATGTCGATGTGGCAAAGCCCCGCGGCCGTCATTTTGAGCAGAACTTGGCCGGGCCCGGGACTGGGGATCGACACTTCCCGCAACTGCGGCCACTCGCCCGGCCTGACCAGTTGGATTGCCTTCATAGTGGACAACGTGGCTCCTTTGCCGTGGTTGAATCTGGCCTTCTCGGCCGCTCGCCCGGCGGTCTCAACACTCAACGGGACTGGGCCTAAAGACCTACTCTAGCGGCTTTGTCCGGTCTGGCGGCGCTTCGCGCGGGCGCGAATCCGCCAACATGGCAAAAGAGGTTTACTTGGCCGACAGCTATTTCCGGGGCGCCGAAGAACACTTCTCGCGTCTGCGCCGGCAATTCGCCGCTGGTCGGGCCGGGCTACTGATCGGCGCGCGTCGAGCCGAAGACGATCTCGTCCCAACTCGGCACCGACGAGCGCTTGGCCTGGGACCGCGAACTGCGGGTCGCCCGCTCCGGGACGGGTTCGGATTCGTCGTCTTCGGGCGGCGGATCGGCCGCCTCGGTTAAGAACGGCTCGACCTGGGGCCGGGTCTCAACCGGCGCCTGGTCGAACAGGTCGCCGCCGCCGGACGCCCCCCAGAAGTCGGCCGACGGCTCGTCCAGACCGGTCGCCAGTTCGGCTGTGAAGACGCCGTCGGCGCCGGACGGCGAGTCGGCCGCCTCCTGCGAGCGGCGCAACTCGAACACTTCGGCCTGGCTGGCCGCCGGACGGGCGTCCTCGGCCGAGGCCGCCGGCTGGTGAAGTCCGCGATGGCTCATCAAGCCGTCGAGGAGCGACAGGGCCGGGTCGGCCTCGGACTGGTCCGGCTGGTCGTCATAGTCGCCGTCGCCATCGTCCGCCCGGACGGCCGGGGCGCCGCCGGCGGGCACCGCGCTCAAGTGGCGGGCCAACGGCAACGGCAGATCCGGCTCGTCGCCCCGGCCGATCCACTGGGCCTGGTCGTTCAGGGCTGTCAGCGCGCGGCCGGCCAAATCGACTTGCCAGCGGGCGTGGACCGGGCCGGATTCGGCGTCGAAGTCCAGGCGCATGACCCAGCCGTGGGGCTGGCGGACGGCGTCCCAAACCAGCGCCGTCGGTTCGATCCCCTGGCGGGCGAGCCGTTCGAAGACCACCTCCTCAAGCGGGCGGGCGTCCGGGTCGTGGCGCAAGGCCAGGCGCCGGGCCTGGCGTGAGACGTATTGGCGCTCGTCCAGCACCGGGGCGGCGTAGCGGGTGACGTGGTCCAAGCCAAGCCCCGAGGCCTCGGCCAATTCGGCCGGGTCGGCCCCGGCCCGGACCAGGCTCTGAATGTCTTTGGGCCGCAGTTCCCTGGGTATTTGGACGCCCGGCTCGGCCGCGTCCGCCGCCTCGGCCGCTTTGGCCGCCTGCGACCGCCAGACCTGGTTGACGGCCGTGTGCAGTTCGGCGTCGACCGCCAAGCCGAACTCCACCCCGGATTGATCGACGCAAATCAAGCGGTCGCCTTCCGCCCGCCCAAACGTCAACTCGCTCATCTCAGTCCTTCCCGCCCGGCCATTGCTTCCCCAAGAGCTTGGCACACCGCCGCCCGCCATCCCGGCAAGCCGCCCCGGCGTGCCCCAACTAACCGCCGGAACACGGGCCCAGGCGCCGCGTTCGACTCGTGTACGGCTTGGGGAGCGCTACCCTCATGGGCGCGATTGTCGGTCATTCGGACAAGCTGCCCGCCGCCGGCCTGTCCTGGGGAAGCGGATTGGCGCGCTGATAGCGCCGAACCGCGAGCCGATGTCCAGAACCCCGCGCACGACGCCCCCGGCGCCAACGTGCGGTCACTTCCGGACATCCGACCCGGCGGGGCTGGGCCCGGCCGCGGGCAGACCGCCGCGAAACGCCTGGGCACTAGCCCGGGCCGGCGGGCGTAGGCGAACCGGTCGGGAAGCGGATGTCTAGAACCGCGCGCACGATGCCTTCGGCGGCAAGGTGCGCGCGCTTTCGGACATCCGACCCGGCGGGGGCCGGCCCGCCCCCGGTTGCCCCCAGCCCAGGCGAACACGCCGCAAACCGAGAACTTTGCTTAAGCCCTGGAAAACCGCGGGATAGTCGCGGTCCAGGGCCGCTACCGGGTAGGGGACCGAACGCCTGGCGGCGTCGGGGGCGGCGATGATGCGGACGCGGGCGTTGTCGCGGATCGCGATGGTCAACACCCTCCCGGTCGGAGGCGGCGCGCCCCGCCACCGGCGGCGGCTCGGGACAGCGCCTCTACGCGCGCAAAAACCCTGAGGCGCGGACCCCCGCCACACAGGCACCAAGGTGAGGCTCGCCGGCGGTCACTTGACAGATGAATCGAGATTCACTTAGAGTTCCATCAATAGCCACAAGGACGTGATGCCCGATGCCGTCTCCCGACCAGCCCGCGCCGCCCGACCAGCCGACATTGCCCGGCCGGGCAGCCCCGCCCGCCGCCGGCGACGGCTCCATCCCGCCGCCGCCGCGCCGCCTGATCCCCTGGATGGCCCTGACCACCCTGATAGTCCAGGGTTCGCTCGGCGCCATGACCACGGTCATCCTGCCCAACCAGCTGAGCCTGATCGACGAGCCCCGCAAGGTCGCCAACCTGGCGCTGGTCACCAGCGTCTCATTCGCCGTCGCCATGGTCGCCCAACCGGTCGTCGGAATGCTGTCCGACCGCACCCGGAGCCGGATCGGCCGGCGCGCCCCTTGGATGCTCGGGGGCGCCGCGCTGGCCGCGTTGACGCTGGCGGCCATCGGCCATCTGAACACGCTGGCCGGGGTGGCTGCCTGCTGGGTCGGCGTGCAGGTGTCATTCAACGCGATGCTGGCGTCGGCCTCGGCGATCATGCCGGACCGCATACCCAGCCGGCGGCGCGGCACCGCCTCGGCGCTGATCGGATTCGGCTATATGGTCGGCGCCGCCGCCGGCGTCGCGATCGCCGGACAGCTGGCGGCCGACCTGCCCCTCGCCTACTCGGCCTTCGGCCTGGCGGTGCTCGCCGGCATCGGCGGATTCGTGGTTTTCAACCGCGACCCGACGCGGGCGCAAACCACGCCGCCGCTGCGCCTGCGCCGAATCCTGGCCCAGTTCTGGGTGTCGCCGCGCCGCCACCCCGACTTCGCCTGGGCTTTCGCCGCCCGCTTCGCCTTCACCATCGGCTATTACGCCGTCTTCACCTACAACCTCTACATAATGACCGACTACCTCGGCCTGACCTTGGCAGAGGCCAACAGCCGCGTCGGCCTGCTGACCGGCGCGATGGTGATCGGCGCCATCGCCGCGATGCTGGCCGGGGGAATCGCCAGCGACCGCATCGGGCGGCGCAAACCGTTCCTCTACGCCGCCTCAGTCTTCATGGCCGGCGGATTGGCGGCGCCCCTGATCTGGCCGACCTTCGCGGGCATGCTGGCGCTGGCGGCGCTATTCGGCGTCGGCTTCGGCCTCTACCAGACCTGCGACGCGGCGCTGATGACCGAAGTGCTGCCGAACGCTCAAGCGGCCGGGAAAGATCTCGGCATCCTGAACCTCGCCAACGCCGTCCCGCAGGCCGCCGCGCCCGCCCTCGGCGGCGGATTAGTGCTGGTCAGCGGCGGCTACACGGCGTTATTCGGGGCCGGGATCGTGATCGTGGCGTTGGCCGCGGCGGTCTTGTGGCCGATCAGGTCTGTCCGATGACGCCGCCTCGCCCCCGCTTCGGCCAGCCCGGCGGCGGGGGCGGCGGGGCACAGCCGCACGATGCCGCCCGGCCAGCCGCCGCCCAGGCGGGGTACCAGACCGCAACCGGCGGCGGCGCCAGAGCCGGAACCGGCGGCGGGGGCGGCACGGCGAGGGGTGAGCGGAGCCGGATCGGATCGAACTCGCGGCCGGGCCCGCTGTCTCAGACGGGCTCCGGGACCGTCCGGGGCGCCTGGCGCGGGCCGGTGGCCGTGTTTCTGGGGATTCCGTTCGCCCGCGCGCCGGTCGGGCCGCTCCGGTTCGCGGCCCCAACGCCACCGCTGACCTGGACGGGCGTTCGCGACGCGGTGGAGTACGGACCGACCACCGACCGGGTCCAAATCCCCGACCACATAATGCCGGAGAGCGTGGTGCCCGGCGACGAGACCCTGAACCTGAACGTCTTCACGCCCGGACTGGGCGACGGCGAACCAGCCCGGCTGGCGGTGATGGTCTGGTTTCACGGCGGCGGATTCTTGAGCGGCTCGCCCAAGAATCTCTGGTATGAGGGCGCGTCCTTCACGCGCGACGGCGTGGTCGTGGTCAGCGTCGACTATCGGCTGGGGGTGGACGGATTCGGGCTGATCGAGGGCGCCGTCGACAACCGGGGCGTGTTGGATTGGATCGCGGCGCTGGAGTGGGTGCAAGACAATATCGCCGCCTTCGGCGGCGATCCGGCCCGCGTCACCATCGCCGGGCAGTCGGCCGGCGGCGGCGCGGTCTTGACGCTGCTGGGGATTCCCCGGGCGCAGCCCTTGTTCCGGGCCGCGATCAGCCTTTCCGGCGCCCTGGGCGACGTGCCGAGGCGGCGGGCGGCGGCGTTCACCGGGCACATCGCGGCCCAGGCCGGGGTCAGGCCGGATCGGGCGGGTTTCGCCTCGTTGACCGAGGAGCAAATCGTCCGGCTCCAAGACCGCGAGATCCGCCGCCTGCCGCTGGCCAGGGCTCTGATAACCGGCACCTTGCCGACCGGCCCGATGATCGACGGCCAGCTAATGTCGCGGCCGACCCTCAACTCGATGGCGGCGGGCGTGGGCGCGGACAAGCCGGCGCTGATAGTCACCGCCGACCAAGAACAAGCCGGGGCGATCCAGGAGTGGCTGCCGGCGGCCGCCGACCGCCTGCCGGTTCGCTTGGCGCTGGCCCTGTTCGGGTTGGATCGGCCGACCCGCCGCCATTATCGCCGGGTCGGCGCCGGTGAGCCGACTCGGACCGTCATGGGCCGAGTCTCGACCGACCTGATCTTCCGGCGTTTGGCGCTGGAGACGGTCGCAGCCCGCGCCCAAACCGGACGGGATTGGACCGGCGGGGGTGGACAGGCGGGCGGGCGAGCGGCGAGTTGGCTGGCGCGGGTGGCTTGGCCGGCGCCCTCGCTGGGCGCCGCGGTCCACTGCGTCGATCTGCCGTTCTTCTTCGACTTGCTGGCCGATCCGACAGTCGAGCGACTGATCGGAGCCGGCGCGCCGCAGGCCCTGGCCGACGAATTGCACGGCGCCGCCGTCAAACTGATCAAAGGCGAAGACCCGCCCTGGGAGGCCTGGACGCCCGGGCGCGGCGCCACCCGCGTGCTCGACGCCGTCTGCCGCACCGAGTTGGACGGCTACGCCGACGTCCGCGCGCTTAGCCGGCCCGGCCGGCGCCACTACCCGGTCGCCGGCCAGCCCGGGCGGGCGAGATAGGCTAGTGGGCGGTGCGGATCGCGAGCCGCCCGCCGGAAGCCGCCAGACGGCATCGGCGGCCGGCCGAACGGTCTGGGGGCAAAGCGGCCGGGGAGGCCCGGTCGCCGACGCGCACGCCTCCCCCGGTGTCTGGTGCGCTGCGGGGATAAAGACTGACCGATGGAAGGTTAATAGGGGACATGACCATTGCTGACACATCTTTCGCCGGGATCGCGGCGACTGCGCCGACCAAGAACGCCAAACTGATTCAGTGGGTGTCCGAGGTCGCGACTAAGACCCAGCCCAGCGAGATCGTTTGGGCCGACGGCTCGGAGGAGGAGTGGAAGCGCCTGACCGACCAGATGGTCGCCTCCGGCACCCTTATCCGGCTCAATCCCGCCAAGCGTCCCAACTCCTTCTTGGCCCGCTCCGAGCCGAGCGACGTGGCGCGGGTCGAGTCGCGGACTTTCATCTGCTCGGAGAAGGAGATCGACGCCGGCCCGACCAACAACTGGATGGCGCCGGCCGAGATGCGGCAAATCCTCGACCGGGTGTTCACCGGCGCCATGCGCGGGCGGACCATGTACGTGGTGCCGTTCTCGATGGGTCCGCTCGGCGGCAACATCTCCAAACTGGGCATTGAGATCACCGACTCGCCTTATGTGGTCATCAACATGAAGATCATGACCCGGATGGGCCGCCAGGCGCTCGACCTGATCACCGAGGACGTGGAGTTTGTGCCGGCCGTCCACTCGGTGGGCTATCCGCTGGTCGACTCCGACGGCAACTGCCGCGCGGACGTCGCCTGGCCGTGCAGCGACGAGAAGTACATCACCCATTTCCCGGAGACCCGCGAAATCTGGTCCTACGGCTCCGGCTACGGCGGCAACGCCCTGCTCGGCAAGAAGTGCTACGCGCTGCGGATCGCCTCGGTCATGGCCCGTGACGAGGACTGGATGGCCGAACACATGCTGATCCTCAAGCTGACCAGCCCCGAGGGCAAGACCTCGGTGGTCACGGCCGCCTTCCCGTCGGCCTGCGGCAAGACCAACCTGGCCATGTTGGTCCCCACCATCCCCGGCTGGAAAGTCGAGACAGTGGGCGACGACATCGCCTGGATGCGTCCCGGCCCGGATGGGCGGCTCTACGCGATCAACCCGGAGTCCGGCTTCTTCGGCGTGGCGCCGGGAACCTCGATGCTGACCAACAAGAACGCGATGCTCTCGATGACCGAGAACTCCATCTTCACCAACGTCGCGCTGACCGACGACGGCGACGTTTGGTGGGAGGGTATGACCGACACGCCGCCGGCGCACTTGATCGACTGGCGCGGCAACGACTGGACCCCGGCCTCTCAAACGCCGTCCTCGCACCCGAACTCGCGCTTCACCGCCCCGGCCGGGCAGTGCCCGATTATCGCCCCGGAGTTCGACGACCCGAAGGGCGTGCCGGTTGACATCATCTTGTTCGGCGGGCGGCGCGCCACCAACGTGCCAGTCGTCAACGAGTCGCTGAACTGGGAGCACGGCGTCTTCATCGGCGCCACGGTGTCCTCCGAGCAGACCGCCGCGGCCGAGGGCGCGGTCGGCGCGTTGCGCCGCGACCCCTTCGCCATGCTGCCGTTCTGCGGCTACAACATGGGCGACTACTGGGCTCACTGGCTGCGCATGGGGCAGCTTTTGGGCGACAAGGCACCGCGCATTTACCAGGTCAACTGGTTCCGGAAGGACGCGGCCGGCAAGTTCTTGTGGCCCGGGTTCGGCGAGAACTCGCGCGTTTTGGCCTGGGCGGTCGCCCGGGTGCTCGGCGACACCGGTTCGGTCAAGACCCCGATCGGCCAGATTCCGTTGCCGGGCGAGTTCAACGTCGAGGGCCTTGACCTGCCGGAAGGCACTTTGGAGCAGCTCTTCGCGATTGACCCGGACGCCTGGCTGGCGGAGGCGGATTTGACCGAGGAGTACTTCGCCCAGTTCGGCGAGCGCCTCCCGGCCGAACTGACCGGCCAGTTGGCCGCCCTGCGCGAGCGCCTGGCCGCGGCGAAGGCCTAGCTCGGTTTTGGGGGGCGGCGCCCGCCTTGCCGGCCGCGCCTCCCCTTGCCCGATGCCGTCCGCCCCAGCCGGGTGGGCGGCATCGGTCAGCGGCGCCGTGGTGGGTTGCTTGGCCGGGGTCGCGGCGCCGATCTCGGCCCGTGCCCGGCCCGTGCCCGGCCCGTGCCAGGCCCGTGCCCGGCCCACTCGCCCGCCGAGCCGCCGCCGTCAACCCGCCGAGGGGCGCCACAGGGCGTCTAGGGGAAGGACGTGCAGGCGGTCGGCTTGGGTGTACGCGATCGGCCCGGTGGTTAGCAGGACTCCAGCGACGAAGGCGTCCCCCAGGGCG
>JAITKC010000083.1 GCA_031278665.1 Bifidobacteriaceae bacterium
TGAAAATGTTTTGGGGGGTTATCTGTTAAACCCTTTTTTGGCCCCCCCCGGGGGGCCGGGGGGGGGTGCGGGTGGTTGGGGGGGGGGGGGGGGGGGTTTTCGCCGCCCTGGTGGCGGGCGGGCGGCCGCGCCAGCGGCTGATAGTCGCGGCCATCGCCTTCGTCGCCGTCAGCGCCGTCTTCGCCTACGTTTCGGCCGCGAACTTCCTGGTCAAACCCGGACTCGGAATTGTCGGACTAGGCCTGACCGGGGCGGGCGCCGCCTTTGCGATCACCGCCTTGTCGACCGGGCTGGGCAACCGCCGGGCTTTGTGGGCGTCGCTCAGCGCCGTCGGAGTGGGCCTGGCGCTCTACTACCCGCTTCAGTATGTCTTCTTGGTCGCGAGTTGGCCGCTCATCTTGGGGCTGTGGGCGGTCGCCGCCTTGGTCGGGATCGCCGCGGGACTGGTCTGGGGAGGCCCGGACAAGCGGGTGTCAGCCCGCACCGCCGCTCTGACGGCGATGGTCATGTCGGTTTTCGTGTTCGCGGACCGGCTGATGCGGGCCTGGCCGTCATATGTCAACTCGCCCAGGGTCGACGGCCGGCCGATCTCCACACTGGGCGCCGTCACCCCAGAGCTCGGCGGCTCGTTCTGGTTCTCCGCCACCGACGTGCTCACCCACCTGGTCTTGCCCACCACGGCGTTGGTGCTGATCACCTTCGCCAGTTACACCCGCTACACCCGCAGTTCGATGCTCGAGGTGATGAACGCCGACTATATCCGCACCGCCCGCGCCAAGGGCCTGAACGAGCGCACGGTGGTGGTCCGCCACGCCTTCCGCAACGCTTTGATCCCGCTGGCCACAGTCATTCCGATCGACATCGCCATGGTCTTCGGCGGCGCCATCATCACCGAGCGGATCTTCTCCTGGCGCGGTATGGGAACTATGTTCATCGAAGCCCTCCGGAAAAGCGACATTTACGGCGTGATGGGGTACTTCGTGGTGACCGCGGCTTTGGCGATCGCCGCGAACATTGTCGCCGACATGATCTACGCCGGCCTCGACCCCAGAATCCGGGTGAACGCATGAGCCCGCTTACGCCATCGGACCGCCAAGGCGACGCCCGGCCGGACCTCGGCGGCGCCATCGCCCAGCCGGGCGAACCGGACGTGCCGGACGGCCCTGACGGCCCTGACGGCCAGGACGCCCAGGGCGGCCCGGACGACTTGACCGGCGCCGCCGGCGCGGGTGAGAACGCCATCGAACTGAAGGCCACCGAGGGTCTGTCCCAAGGCCAGATAGTGCGCCGGCGCTTCTGGCGCCACCGCGGCGCGATAGTCGCCATGGCGGTGCTCGGCGGCATCGTCGCCCTGGTCACAACGTCGATCGGCTGGGGGCCGATACCCGGTTGGTGGAAACACAACTACTGGTCGACCTACCCGATCGCGGTGCCGGGCGGGCGGCCGACGCTGTCGATCTCGCTGAGCGGCGGTCTCCACCTGGGCGAGCACCCATTCGGCCAGGACACCGTTGGCCACGACATGTTCGCCATGACCATGCGCGGCGCCCAGCAGTCGCTGACGGTGATGGTTCTGATCGGCCTGCTGGCGACTTTGATCGGCGTGCTGGTGGGCGCGACGGCCGGCTTCTTCAGAGGCAAGGTGGACACTTTGCTGATGCGTTTCACCGACATGATGATCGCCATTCCGGTGATGGTGATCGGCTTGGTGCTGGGCCATTGGCTGAACGGCGCCTCGGCCGTGAGCCTCGGCTTGGCGTTGGCGTTCGTCGAATGGATGGCCATGAGCCGACTGGTCCGGGCCGAGTTCCTGAGCCTGCGCGAGCGCGAGTTCGTCGACGCCGCGCGGGTCGCCGGCGCCTCCAGCGCGCGGATAATCGTCAAACACATCTTGCCCAACGCGGTCGGGGTGATAATTGTCAACGCGACTTTGTTGATGTCGGCGGCGATCCTGCTCGAGACGGCGCTGAGCTACCTCGGATTCGGCATCCATTTCCCCGACATCTCGCTGGGCAACCTGGTCTCCGAGTACCAATCCGCGTTCGCCCAACGCCCCTGGCTGTTCTGGTGGCCCGGTTTCTTCATCATCGTCATCGCGCTGAGCGTCAACTTCATCGGCGACGGTTTGCGCGACGCCTTTGACCCGCGTCAGCGACGCATCCCCTCGAAACGCAAGATGGCGCGCGCGGCCCGGCGGGCGGTGGCGCGATGACGGGCCCGGCGGCCGCGCCGATTCTGCGCGTCAGCGGCCTGAATGTGGACTTTTACGTCGAGGGCCAATGGTTCCCGGCCGCGATCGACGTCAGCTACGACGTCCACGCCGGCGAAGTGGTCGCCATAGTCGGCGAATCTGGTTCCGGCAAGACGCAGTCGTCGATGGCGCTGGTCGGTTTGCTGCCGTCGAACGCGCGGGTCAGCGGTTCGGCCAAACTCGACGGGCGGGAATTGGTCGGGATGCGAACGGCCGAACTGCAGACCATCCGGGGCGCCCAGATCGCGATGGTTTTCCAAGAGCCGATGACGGCGCTGAACCCGGTGTACACAATCGGCTTCCAAATTGTCGAGACGATTCGGGCGCACAGCGCCGTCGGACCGGTCAAAGCCCGCGACCGGGCGCTCGAGCTGCTGCGGCTGGTCGACATGCCGGATCCGGCGACCCGCATCGACTATTACCCGCACCAGCTGTCAGGCGGCCAGCGTCAGCGCGCGATGATCGCCCAGGCGTTGGTGCTGGACCCGAAGCTGCTGATCGCCGACGAGCCGACGACAGCCCTCGACGTCACAGTCCAGGCCGAGATCCTCGGGTTGATGCGCGATCTGCGGCGGCGCATCGATTCCGGGATCATTCTGATCACCCACGACATGGGCGTGGTCGCGGACATGGCGGACCGCATTTGCGTGATGAAAGACGGCCGCGTGGTCGAGGCCGGCCCGTCTCGGCAGATCTTCTATTCGCCCAGGCATCCGTACACGAAACTGCTGTTGGCGGCCGTCCCGAAACTCGATCTGGGGCCGCCCGCCCGCGCCGTCGCGGCGGACGGGGGGCGCGGCGCCGATCTTCCGGCATCGGACGACGCCGAGCGGTCGACATCGGACGATGCCGAGCGGTCGACATCGGACGACGCCGCCGCGGGCGCGCCATCGGCGGCTGGCGGCCCGGTGATGGCGGCCGAGCGGTTGATCTTGGAATACCCCCGGCGCGGGCGCACGCCGGCGTTCCGGGCGGTCGAGGACTTCAGCTTGACGATCGGGCCGGGCGAGGTGGTCGGGCTGGTCGGGGAGTCCGGGTCCGGCAAGTCGACTGTCGGGCGGGCGGTGGTCGGGTTGCTGCCGGTTCATGGCGGCTCGCTGAAGGTGGCCGGCCGCGAACTGGCCGGCATCTCGGCCCGCGATCTCAGGCGGGCGCGGCAGGGCGTGTCGATCGTGTTTCAAGACCCCGGCTCGTCGCTGAATCCGCGGCTGCCGATCGGCCAATCGATCGGCGAGCCGCTGGCGTTGCACCGCCTGGCCCGCGGCAAAGAACTCGACCGGCGCGTCGCCGACCTGTTGGAACAGGTCAAACTGCCGGCCTCGCTGCGCAACCGCTACCCGCACGAGTTGTCCGGCGGCCAACGCCAGCGGGTCGGCATCGCCCGCGCATTGGCGCTCAAACCGAAACTGCTGATCGCCGACGAGCCGACTTCGGCGCTTGACGTGTCGGTGCAGGCGACGGTCTTGGACCTGTTCAGCGAACTGCAACGGGAGCACGGGTTCGCCTGCCTGTTCATTTCGCACGACTTGGCCGTGGTCGAACTGGTGGCCTCCAGGATCGCCGTCATGTCGAAGGGTCGGCTAGTCGAGTCCGGCACGTCACACGACATTCTGCGCAATCCGACCCAGCCTTACACGCGCGAGTTGATCGCGGCCGTGCCGGTGCCGGACCCGGACCTGCAGGCCGAGCGCCGGGCGGCGCTGCGCGCCGCCGCCGACGGCTGACGCGCTCGGTCGCCGATTCAGCCGACGGCCAGCGCCAACGCGGTCAGACAGCCCAGGAGCGCCCAGGCGGCCAGCAAACGGATGTGCCAGCGGCGGGTCGGCCTCTGGCCGGAGGCGGGCCCGGTTGGCCCGGCGTCTCTGACCTCCTGCCAGCGCTCGCGCACCACCCAGGCGAGGTCGCCGGAGGCGGTGCCGGGCAGGTCGCCCGGCCGGACCGAGCCGCCGGCGTCGAAGGTGGACTCCGGGAGATGGCCGATGTCGCGGGCGCCCGCCCGGCGCAGCGGTTGCAGGCTGGACGGGGCCGGCGCGGCGAAGGCGGTCACCTTGCCCTGGCCGGTGTGCAATGTCAGCGCCCATTTTGTGTCGATTCGGCTGATCGCCGCCCAGGGCACATAGTGGCTGGCGGCGACGTTGCGGACGTTGAGGCCGGCCTCGCCGACGGCCACGCTGGGCGCCCAGAAGACGGCCCAGGCGCTGAGCGCGAACCAGGCTAGCGCCGGCGCCCAGCGCAGAGACTGGGCCGACTGGTCCGTCACCAGACTGGCCGCCGCCAGGCCGGCGATCACCCAAGCGCCGACGGCGGCCGCCGGACCGGAGCGGGGCCGGTAGGTGAAGGGTGCGTTCGCCACGGCCCGATTGTCCCACGACCGCTGGCCGGCCGGCTGGGCAGACGGGGGGTTCCGGTTCGCGAAACGGGCGGTGGCGCTATCCTGACTTGACCTTCCCAAGGGACTCTTGAGATGGTAAAACACAAGTAAGGATCTCGGCTCGCGCGACGGGCCGCGAGGAAGCGGGGGTGTCATGTCAAGAACACCAGCCATTGTTGTCGGGGTGGACGGTTCTCACTCCTCGGTCAAGGCCTTGGACTGGGCGGTCGCCGAAGCCGAAGTGCGCGACGCGCCCGTGAAGATAGTCTGCGCTTACACCGTGCCTCGCTACGGCGCCGCCTTCGACGCCGACTACCCGGACGTCGACGCCTCGGCGCTGTCGGAAGGCGCCAACGCGGTCCTCGAGACGGCATTGGCGCGGGCCAAACAGACGCTCCCGGAGGTCGACGGGGTACTTGAGGTCGGCGACGCCGCCGGCGTGTTAGTCGAGCATTCCAAACAGGCCGGCACCGTGATAGTCGGGACCCGCGGGCGCGGCGGCTTCGCCGAACGCTTGCTGGGCACCGTGTCGACCGCCTTGCCCGTGCACGCCCATTGCCCCACCGTTGTCGTGCCCTCGGGCGGCCGCGCCGGAGCGGCCGAGGGGCAGTCGCCTCCCCCGGCCGGCCTGCGCAAGATCGTGGTTGGCGTGGACGGCTCGGAGGTTTCCAAACTGGCGTTGGCCCGCGCCCTCGACGAGGCCATCGCCTGGCGGGCCGAATTGGTGGTCATGGCCTCGATGCCGGTGGCCTCCGGCACCAGTTTGTTCGCCTGGGCGCCCGGCCAAGTCGATCACTCGGCGGTGCTGGCCGAACTGGAAGCCGAAGTCGGCCGAATGGTCGAGGCCGAACTGGCCGGGCGGCCCAGGCCGGACGGGTTCTCGGTCCACCACCACGCCCTGGACGGCACCGCCTCGGCGTTGCTGGTCGACTTCTCCACCTCGGTCGATTTGATCGTGGTCGGGAGCCGCGGTCGCGGCGGCTTCTCGGGTTTGCTGCTGGGCTCGACCAGCCAAGCCGTGCTCCATCACGCCCGCTGCCCGGTGATGGTGGTGCCGGCGCGCTGCCGCCGCGAAGGCTCGGCCGGCGGTAGCGCGTGACGGCTGGACCTGGGGCCGATCCGTCGCCGGACGACCTGGCCGGGCGGATCCGCCAGGGCTTGGCCCGGGCGCGCGACCGGATCGCGGCGGCCTGCCAGGCGGCCGGCCGCCCGGCCGGCGAAGTCCGGTTGCTGTTGGCCGTCAA
>JAITKC010000092.1 GCA_031278665.1 Bifidobacteriaceae bacterium
CGGTGGGCGTTGTCGATCAGGGCCTGGTTGGGGTAGGCCTCATACTCCAGGCCCCAGTGCAGGTGGGCGATCACGATCTCGGCGCCGGCCGCCCGCGCCGCCCGGACCTGGGCGGTCAATGGCGACAGATCGACGCCGGGCTGATTGAGGCGCAGGCAGTTGACGAAGTGGTCGCCGCCGGGCGGCCGCTTCTTGTTGCTGAGCGAGAAGGTCCAAGCGATGTGGGCAACCCGTATCCCGGCCAGTTCGGTGATCTGGGGCCGGGCCTGCTCCTCCGGCGAGCGGGCCACGCCGACATACCGGCAACCGCGTTGGTCGAGGAAGTCCATAGTCGCGATCAGGCCGTCGGTCCCCTGGTCGAGCGTGTGATTGTTGGCCAGCGAGACCAGCCGCAGCGGATCGCCGAGCAGTTTGCCAGCGAAGTCCGCGTCGTGGTTGAGGCGCAGCGGCTTGCGCCACGTCTTGGGCGGCAGATCGGAGACCGGCCGGCCGGGGTCGACCGGGGATTCGAGGTTGGCGCACACCAGGTCGGCGCCGGCGAACTCCTGCCCGATGTCGTCGAACAAGTGTGCGACATCGGCCTGGTTGGCGGCCCTGGATGGCACCAGATCGCCGACGCAGGCGACCCTGGCGCGGGACGCCACCGTGACGCCGACCGGCTGCGACGGCGCCTCGAACCGGGCGTGCCCGCCTTCCCAAGCGGCCGGGAGTGGTCGGAAACGCTCCTCGATTCCCTGGCCCGCCTGCGGCAGCTCGACCGAGCGGCCACAGCGCTTCAAACACCAGTAGAGGGTTTCGTTGGGCCCCATGTGCTCATACGTGCCCTCGATCGGCCACGACCGGGCGTAGTAGCGGCGCAGGATCGGATCGCCCAGCCAAAACAGCAGTTTCAAAGTCTTTTCGAGTATCACGCCGCCGCCCCTCGCCGGCGGTCGCCGGCCCCGTCCAAACCGGACAGGCGTTCGAAACGGATGGGGTGCTTCAGCTCCGGTTCGAGCCAGGCGCAGAACGCGACCGGGACGGCCGCCGGATCAGCGGCGGCCTGCGCCGGACCATAAACGAGCTGGCACGGCATCGTCTGGCTGACGTCGCTCGCGTCGATCACCCAGGGCGCCTGGGCGCCCGGACGCAGCGGGTAGTCTTTCCCGCCGGCCGTCAGACGCGGGCCGTCCTGCCCCTCGGCGATCCGAATCTTCCCGTAGGCCGGGTGCTCGTAGACCCCGCAAGCCGGCGACGGCCAGGCGCGGGCCTGCTCGGCGAAGGCCGCGGCGTACTCGCGCTGGCCCGTCGCCAGCCGCCCGGTGTCGAGTTCCAGGTAGAACCCGCGCCAGTCGTACGGCTCGGCGCCCAGGACGGCATCGGCCACTTGGCGAAGCACCAACGCCGGCACCGGCGAGTCGTTTTGGTTGACCAGGACCGCCAGCGCCATGCCGTGTTCCGGCATGAAACCGACCAGGCTCTTGAAGCCCCGCAAAGTGCCGCCGTGCTGGACCAGCGGCACGCCCCGGTAACGCTCGACGAACCAACCCAGCCCGTAGTCCTGGGAATCTATCAACGGCGCCTCGTAGGGCGCCAACTCGCCTGGGCGAATCGGCATCTGCGCGGAGTGAAGTTCGCGCACCGCCTCGGCGGAGAGCGTCAGCCGGCCGCGCGCGCCGTCGGCGCCGCCCGGGCCGCCCGTGCCGCCCGCGTTGTCCCGGTGGCCGATGCCGTGGACCTCCAGATTCGCTCGTCCCCACCGCAGCAAATCCGTCGCGCTCATACTCAACGAGCCGGCGCAAGCCATCGAGTCGGTCGAAACGGAGTCGATGGGAGCGGCCGCGGCGCCCCGTGTGATCAGCGGGCGGGCGTAGTTGTCGTCGTAGCGCTCGTATTCCAGCCAAGCGGTGTGGGCGCGGGTCAGGCCGAGCGGCTTGAATATGCGCTCGCGGACCACGGCCGACCAGGACTGGCCGGTGACGCGTTCGACCAGGTAGGACGCGAGGGCGAACATGTGGTTCTGGTAGCCGAAGCGTTCGCGCAGCCCCCAGCAAGGCTCGAGCCAGCGCATATACGCGATCGTCTCGGCCAGGGCCGCCTCCGGGCGGGTAAAGGACGTCACGTCGTGCCTGGGCAGGCCGGTGCGGTGGGTCAAAATGTCGCGGATGGTGACCTGTCGCGTCAACTCCTCGGTCCACAGCTCGAACTCGGGCAGGTAGCGCTTGACCGGGGCATCCAGTTCGAGGCGACCCTCGTCCACCAGCATCATCACGCAGGTGGCGATAAAAGCCTTCGAGGCGGAGGCGATCTGATAGACGGTGTCCGAATCGACGGCGCCGCCGGTCAGCCCGCGCCGGCCGATGGCGTGGCGCCAGACCTGGCCGTCGACAAAGACGGCGGCGCTGATCGAAGGCGTGGCGAAAGTCTCCTTGGCCTGGTTCACAATGGTCTTGAAATCATCTTCGCGCATGGTTTTCTCCAAGTCTTCCGGCCGGACGGGGACGGCCGGCCACGCTCTACACCTGCCGTAAAACCGATGGGGGACGCCGCCGCCGGCGAGCCGTCCCGATTATAGTCGGCGGCGACAACGCCGAACCGGTCAACCGCCGCCACCGCCGCCACCGCCGCCACCGCCGGGCCGGCCGGGCCGGCCGGACAACCGCCCCAGCTTCACCCGTCGCCCGCGCCGGCGCGAACCCGACAAGGCGCGGGGGCGTCACGCCCAAGGCGTCAGACCGGGCTTGCCGGCGAGGTCGCCCAGGTCATAGCCGGCCAGGCGCCAATCGGGCGAGCGGTGGCCGCCAGACTCCAGGATCGCCCAGTGGGCGTTGCGCATAACCCTCAGCCCAAGCCAGTCCACCGGGTCGAGCCCCAACAGGGCGGTGATACCGCAGACCGCCGCGCCGCCATGGGTGGTCACCACGATCGTCGCGCCGTCGTCCGCCTGGGCGGCGGCGTCGCGAACGCAGGCGTCCATCCGGGCGGCGGCCAGCGCCCGCGTCTCCATGCCGATTTCGGGAAGGTCCTCCCCCGCCCGCCAACGCTCGTACAGGTCGGGCCACCGCCGTTCGATTTCGGTGACGGCCAGGCCCTCCCAGACGCCGAATTGGCGTTCGCGCAGCCGTTCGTCGCTCACCACCGCAAGGCCGGTCAG
>JAITKC010000098.1 GCA_031278665.1 Bifidobacteriaceae bacterium
GAGCGTTGACGGCTCCGCCAGGTTTTCGACTACCCCACCACCAACCCGCCGGGCCGCCCTGGCGAGCCGCTGTCAGGACTGCATTATCCGACCTCGGACAGGGCGCTAAACGTGACCGGTGGTGTTCGGCCCACGCTAGTGACAGCCCCAGATGGCGTGCCCGATGGCGCACATTTCGTCAGATTCGGGGCACAATCGGTCTCTGACGTGCTGTGCGATAACGATTTGGCCACAATGTCCAGCTGTCTGCCGACGCCGCCGTTGGCCGTCCCGCCCTCGGAGAATACGGCTCCGGCGACCATCCGTGTAGGCGATACGACTGAATGTGCGGCTCTCCTCCGGTGGCGCGCCGGCCCTCGTAAACTCAGGTGCGCTTAGCACCCTGCCTGCCGTGAGGAGTTTTGGCCGATGGCCAAGAGTGTGGACCAGACCAAAGACAACGCGCCGCGGGGTGGTATGCCCAACAGGCGGTTCTTGGCCATTTGGGTTCCGGTGCTGGCTTTCGCCGCCGCCATCGTGGTGGTCCTCAATGTCGCCCTGATTGTGGCCGGCGGCTGGGTGGCCTCGCAGTTCGGCTCGGGAACCTACAGCGTCAACAACCCGGAGGCGGCCGAAGGCTGGGACACCGAGTATTACAAAGCCGATTTCGACACCGCCGAAGAAGCCGAAAACGCCGCCAAGGCCCTCGGGGCGGAAATCGGCGGCGAGGGCATGGTTCTGGCGAAGAACACCGGCTCGGCGCTGCCGTTGGCGCAAGGCGGGCTGGTGACAATGCTCGGACGGGCGGCGGCCGACCCGATCTACGGCGGCTCCGGCTCCGGCTCGGTCAACGTGACGCAAGCCGTCACCCCCAGAGCCAGCCTCGAGGCGGCCGGTTTCGCGGTCAACGACGAAGCCTTTCAGGCGATCGCCGACTTCGCCGCCGAAACCCCGCGCGGCTATATCGAAATGGACAAGCCCGAGGTGTCGACTTATGAAATCGGCGAGGCGCCGCTGTCTGTCTACCAGGCGGTCGAGTCCTCCTTCGCCGCCTACGGCGACGCGGCCCTGGTGTTCATCGGCCGGGGCGGCGGCGAAGGCGGCGACCTGGCCAGAGACATCGACGGGTGGGACGCGAACTACGAAAAGGGCCAGCATCAACTCGAACTGAACCGGGACGAACGCGACCTGATCGACCTCGCGACCGCGACCTTCGAGACCGTGATCGTGGTGGTCAACGCCTCGACCAGCCTCGAACTGGGGGCGGTCCAAGACAATCCCGCGGTCGACGCGATCATCTTGGCCGGCTCGCCCGGGCTGACCGGGTTCGAGGGGCTGGGCCGCATCATCTCCGGCCAGACGAACCCGTCCGGCCGCACAGTCGACACCTGGGCGGCCGATTTCACGGCCGACCCGACTTTCGCCAACTTCGGCGACTTCGTGTACACCAACCTCGAGGTCTCATATCCCGTCAGCGCCATCCAGTCGCTCGCCTCGAACGCCGAGACCAGCCCCGACGCGACCTTCGTGAACTACGCCGAGGGCGTCTACGTCGGCTACCGCTACTACGAGACGGCGGCCGCCGAGGGCTTCATCGACTACGACGACGCCGTTGTCTACCCCTTCGGCTACGGCCTGAGCTACACCAGCTTCGATTGGGAGTTGGCGGACTCGAAGCTTGGCCCGGTCGACGGCGCCATCTCGGTCGAGGTGGCGGTCGCCAACACCGGCGCCGCAGCCGGCAAGGACGTGGTCGAGTTGTATTACACCGCCCCCTACACCCCCGGCGGGATCGAGAAACCAGAAGTGGTGCTGGGCGGTTTCGCGAAGACCGAAACGATCGAGCCCGGCGGATCGCAGACCGTCACAATCGAGTTGGCGGTCCAGGACATGGCCTCATACGACCACGAGGGCGCCAAGGCCTACGTCCTCGAGGCCGGCGACTACACCCTGAGCCTGCGCACCGACTCCCACACCCCGGCCGACGGCATCGTACCCCTGGTCTACAACGTCGCCGCCGATGTCGTCTACGGCGCCGACAACCCGCGAGCCGGCGACGCGATCGCCGCGACGAACCGGTTCGACGACCTGAACGTCCAGTTCACAGACGAAAAGACGGACGGCAAGATCGTCGAGTTGTCGCGCGCCGACTTCGCCGGAACGTTCCCGACCGCCCCGACCGAAGACCTGTTCGTGGCGAGCGACGCCGTCGCCGCCGCCTTCGCCCCCTGGGACGCCGAGGCGGCCGCCCAGGAGTTCGACGGCGAAATGCCTAAGTCCGGCGCCGGGGCGGGTATGTCGCTGGTCGAGTTGCGCGGCCTGGCCAAAGACGACCCGAAATGGCAAACGCTGTTGGACTCGCTGACCGTCTCAGCGATGACCGACATGCTGTTGAACGGCGCCTACCAGACCCCGGCGATCGCCTCAATCGCGAAGCCGCAGACCACGGAGCCGGACGGCCCGGCCGGGTTCAGTTCCTTCATCAACGCCGACATCAACGGCGTCGCCTACCCGTCGGCCTATCTGCTGGCTCAGACCTGGAGCGTCGACCTGCTGCGCCAGATGGGCGTGGCGCTCGGCAACGAGGCCCTGTTCAAGGACATCAACGGCTGGTACGCGCCGGCCATGAACATCCACCGCTCGCCGTTCGGCGGCCGCAACTTCGAGTACTACTCGGAGGACCCGCTGCTGTCCGGCGCGCTGGCGACCGCCGTCTCCAACGGCGCCGCCACCAAGGGGCTCTACACCTTCTTCAAACACTTCGCCCTGAACGAGCAGGAGACCAACCGGATCAACAACGGCGTCGCCACCTGGGCGACCGAGCAGTCGGTCCGCGAGATCTACCTCAAGCCCTTCGAAATGGCGGTCAAGGGCGTCACCATGACCGTCCCTTATTTCACCGACCAGAACGGCGCCATCGATGAGGCCAGCGTCGGCGCGACCGCCGTCATGAGTTCGTTCAACCGGATCGGCGCGGTCTGGGCCGGCGGCTCCGAGGCCCTGATGGGCGACGTGCTGCGGGGCGAATGGGGTTTCGAGGGCTTCGCCATCTCCGACTTCAACCTCTACCCCTATATGAACCCGAACCAAAGCATCGCCGCCGGAACCGACTTGACGCTGACCTTCGCGCCGTCCAAGGCGTTCGACGACCAGACCTCGGCCAAAGCCGTCTCCGACATCCGAAACGCCACCCACAACGTCTTGTTCACCGTCGCAAACTCCAATGCGATGAACGGCATGGCGCCTGGCACGACAGTCACCTACAAGCCCCCCACCTGGGTCTACATCCAGATCATCGGGTCGATTGTGGCCGGCGTCGCGATCCTCGGCGGCGCCTGGCTGGTCGGGCGCAGGGTCCGCCGGCATAA
>JAITKC010000179.1 GCA_031278665.1 Bifidobacteriaceae bacterium
GTTGCGGTTGGTCGCCTTTTGGTCGATCGACACCGCCGGGCTCAGGCCGTCGATGAAGTCGACGTCCGGTTTGTCCATCTGGCCCAGGAACTGCCGCGCGTAACTCGACAGCGACTCGACGTAACGGCGCTGGCCCTCGGCGAAAATGGTGTCGAACGCGAGCGACGACTTGCCTGAGCCGCTCAACCCCGTGAACACGATCAACCGGTCGCGCGGCAGGTCGACTGTCACATTCTTGAGGTTGTGCTCCCTCGCCCCATGGACCACCAGCCGTTCGCTCACCCGGACGATTCTAGGCCTTGGCCCGCTTGCGTCGGCCGCCAGCTCGGCCCTGTCCGCTGACAGCCGACCCACCCGCCGGCGGTCGTTCCAATACCGGCCCGGCCCGGCCGGAGCGTTGTTCCCAGCCCAGGCCAACACGCCGCGCGCCGAGAACGTCGCTTAAGCCCCGGAGCGGTTCCCCGTCCCGGTTCGCGGCGGTCCCGCCTGATGGGATAATGGCCGGTGAAACCCCCGAGGAAGAGCTTGACGGCGTTCCGGTCGCCTTGGCCGCCATTCGCCCCTGGAGCCCCAATCTGGACCCGTTCACCGAAGACCGAGGAGCGCCGCACATGCACATCCGCCCACTGCTCGCCCGCGACTGGGAAGACGTCGCGGCCATTATGGCAAGTTCGCTGGGACCGGCCGCGTTCGAGGACGAAGTTCCCAGCCGGGACCAATGGGAGGCCCGCTATCTGCCCGGCCACCGCCTGGTGGCGGCCAACCGCGAGGGACGGGTGACCGGTTGGGCGGCCCTCGAGCCGGTCTGCGACCGCCCGGCGCTGGCCGGAGTGGCGATGGTGTCGGTTTTCGTCGAGCCGGGACATCGCGGCCAGGGCTTCGGCCGCCACCTGCTGACCAACTTGGTCAATTCGGCCGACGAGGCCGGCCTGTGGACACTCCAGGCCTATGTGGCGCCGCCCGGCACGGCGGCCATCCAGCTGCTGAAGGACCTTGGTTTCCGTTCGGTCGGCCGGCGTGAGCGTTTCGCCCGGTTGGGCGGCGTCTGGCACGATGCCGTGGTGCTGGAGCGCCGCAGCCCGACAGTTTTCCCCCAGGACGCCGACTCGACCCAAGAAGTCCCCGAGGCCTCCTGACCCAAGGCGCCCAACTCGACGGCTGCGTCCAAGTCCGGGACCAGGACCGGCGGGGCGAGGTCAGCCGAGCGACCAGGCGGTGAAGGCGGACAGCCGCGGGGCGGGGATTATCTGACGGCTTCTCGGACTTCGCGCAGTTCGCGTTTCAATTCCGCGATTTGATCGCGGTAGCGGGCGGCGATCTCGAATTTGAGTTCGGCCGCCGCCGCCCGCATCAACTCGCTGAGCGAGGAGATCTCCTGCAGGATTTGCCCCACCAGCGCCGGCTCCTTCGGGCCGGCGGGCCTGGCCCGGCTCCGCGCGACCGACTGGGACCTGGGAACCGGGCGGGCGGCATCGGACAACAAACGGCTGGTGTCCTGGTCCTCGCGGATCAAAGCGTCGGTGATGTCGGCGATGCGCTTGCGCAACGGCTGCGGGTCAATCCCGTGCGCCTGGTTGAAGGCGACCTGTTTGGCGCGGCGGCGGTCGGTTTCGCCGATCGCGTCCGCCATCGCCGGGGTGACCGCGTCGGCGTACATGACCACCGCGCCGGAGACGTTGCGCGCCGCCCGCCCGATAGTTTGGATCAGCGACGTGCCCGAGCGCAGGAAGCCTTGTTTGTCGGCGTCGAGGATGGCGACCAGCGAAACCTCCGGCAGGTCCAGGCCCTCGCGCAGCAGGTTGATGCCGACCAGCACGTCGAACTCGCCCAGCCGCAGGTCGCGCAGCAACTCGACGCGCTTGAGCGTGTCGACGTCGGAATGCAGGTAGCGCACCCGGACCCCGTGTTCGGCCAGGTAGCCGGTCAAGTCCTCGGCCATCTTCTTGGTCAGCGTGGTGACCAGGACGCGCTCGGCGCGTTCGACGCGGGCGCGGACCTCGTCCAGCAAGTCGTCGATCTGCCCCTTGGTCGGTTTGACCACCACCGACGGGTCGACCAGGCCGGTCGGCCGGATGATCTGCTCGACCACGCCATCGGACAACGCCAACTCGTAGGGGCCCGGCGTGGCCGACAGGTAGACGGTCTGGCCGATCCGCTCAAGAAACTCCTCCCAGCGCAGCGGCCGGTTGTCGAGCGCCGAGGGGAGGCGGAAGCCGTGTTCCACCAGCGTGCGCTTGCGCGACATGTCGCCCTCGTACATCGCCCCGATCTGCGGCACGGTGACATGGGATTCGTCGATGACCAGCAGAAAGTCCTCCGGGAAATAGTCCAGCAAGGTGTTCGGCGGCGTGCCGGCCGCCCGCCCGTCGATGTGCCGGGAGTAGTTCTCGATCCCGGCGCAGGAGCCGATCTGGCGCATCATCTCGATGTCGTAGGTGGTGCGCAGGCGCAAGCGCTGGGCCTCGAGCAGGCGGTTGTGGAGTTCGAGGTCCATCAGCCGCGACTCCAACTCGTCCTCGATCCCGTCGATCGCCGTCTC
>JAITKC010000130.1 GCA_031278665.1 Bifidobacteriaceae bacterium
CGATGTCGCCGCGGTGGACTTGGAACGGGCCGGGCGCGAGTTTCGAGACCACCACGCGGTCGTCGAGCTCCAGGGTCGGCTCCATCGACTGCGATGGAATGTAGAAGGACTGGATCGCAAACGTCTTCAACACGAACGCGATCACCAACGAGGCCAACAAGGTGAAACCGAAATCAACCCACAGCGACCGGTGTGCGGGCGGGGGCCGGCCCGGCCGGCCGCTGCCGTGTCGGGCGCCTCCCCGCAGAATCCTCACCCTCAGAGCCTAATCGGATCACCCGGCCGACGTGCCGAAACGCCCCGACCGGGGCGGTCAGGGCAAGTTGATGTCAGGCTTGGCCAGTTCCTCGATGTTGACGTCTTTGAAAGTCACAACCCGCACCGAACGGACGAACCGGGCCGAACGGTAGACGTCCCAGACCCAGGCGTCGGCCATCTTGACCTCGAAGAAGACCTCGCCGCCGGCCGACCGGACCTGCAAATCGACGTGGTTGGCCAAGTAGAACCGGCGCTCGGTCTCAACCACATAGCCGAATAGGTTGACCACGTCGCGGTATTCCCGATAAAGCGACAACTCGGCATCGGCCTCATAGGATTCAAGATCTTCGGCGCTCAACGGGCGCCCCCATCCGGTGGCAGAACGGCAGCAAACACCTGACCAGGGTTGCGCAACAAGGCCACCCGGTCAAGCGGCCAGGTTCGCACTTGGGCGATGCCGACCACATCTTCGAGCGCCACCGATCCGCCCAGGGGCTGGTCGGTGTGAGCGCGCGAGTCGCCCGACTGGGGGCGATTGTCGCCCATCACCCAGACCGCGTCCTCGGGCACCACGATCGAGAAATCGCCAATCGAGGGGGCGGCGCCGGGAAAAACGTAGGTCTCGTCCAGCGGCACGCCGTTGACCGTCACCGGCGCGCCGTCGCCGGCGCAGGCCACCCGGTCGCCGGCGGTCCCGATCACCCGCTTGATCAAGAAATCCTTCGACTCCGCCGGGGCCAGGCCGACCGCCTCGGCCAACGAGCGCAGCCAGGCGCCCGCGCCGGTGGCCGGCTCCTGCGGCTCGGTCTGGCTGATCCAACCGCCCGGGTTCTCGAACACGACCACATCGCCCCGGTGGACGTCCAGGATCGCCGGGGCCAATTTGGTCACCAGCACGCGGTCGAGTTTTTCCAAAGTCGGGCGCATCGAGACCGACGGGATATAGAACGACTGGATCAAGAAGGTCTTCAGCACAAACGACAAGACCACCGCCGCGACCACCACGAACACCGCGTCCTTGAGGAAGCGGACGGCCCAGCGCTCGGGTTTGCGGGGCGGGCGGCGGTCGACCAGCCGATGCCGCGCCTCGGCCCGGGCGACGGGCGGCTCGGGCGGCTCGGCCGGCCCGGCGGCATCGGCGGACGCGCCCGGAGCCTCGTCGAACGGATTGACCACGCTAGCCTCCCAGGCCCGGCGCCGCGACGGGCAGCGACCACGACCGCCGGTGCAAGTCGCACGGCCCGAAGCGGCGCAAAGCTTCGAGATGGGCGGGGGCGCCGTAGCCTTTGTTCGCCTCCCAGCCGTAGACGGGGTGGGCCGCCGCCAACTCGACCATTCGCTGGTCGCGGGCCACTTTGGCGATCACCGAAGCGGCCGCGACGCTGGCGCACAGGCGGTCGGCCCGGACCTTGACGTGGACATTCGGGCCGGCCGCCTCGCCCTGGGCGAACAAGTCGGCGGGCGGGCCCAGCCAGTTCTGCTTGCCGTCCAACACGATCACCTCGGGCTGGGAGACCAGCTCGGACAGCGCCCGCAGGCCGGCCAGGCGAAGAGCGGCGACAATGCCATGACAGTCGATTTCCTCGGCGCTGGCCCAGCCGAGCGCCCGCCCCGAACCCCATTCGACCAGCGCCGGCGCCAGTTCCCGGCGCCGTTTGGGGCTGAGCAGTTTGGAGTCGGCCAGACCGTCCGGCGGCGCCGGCGTGGCCGAATCGACGACCACCACCCCGACGCAGACTGGTCCGGCCAGGGCGCCGCGGCCGACTTCGTCCATGCCGCCGACGCTGGCCGCCCCTTTGGCGAAGAAGGCGGACTCGACGTCAAGACTGGGGCCGCCAGACATGGCGCGTCCAACCGATCCAGGTCATTGCGGCTCTTGGCCTTGTTCGGCCGGGACGACGCCGCGGGCGTCGCGCCGTTCGCGAATCTTGGCCGCTTTGCCGCGACGGTCGCGCAGATAATAGAGCTTCGCCCGGCGGACGTCGCCGAGGCTGACGACCTCGATCTTGTCGACCACCGGCGAGTGCAGCGGAAAGGTCCGCTCGACTCCTACCCCGAAGGAGATCTTGCGGACTTTGAAACTGGCCCGGACGCCTTCGCCGGCGCGGGCGATCACCACGCCCCGAAAAATCTGGACCCGCGACCGGGCCCCCTCGACGACTTTGACGTGAACTTTGACCGTGTCGCCGGCCCGGAAGTCCGGCAGATCCTGTTTCAGACAGGGCTGGTCGATTGAGTCGAGGCGATGCATCGGACACTGCTTCCTTGCTTGTCGCCGCAGGTCACAAGCGGACTAAGGCAGCCGGGTGGGCTGGCGGTCAATTTGGGATTCGTCCGGCGCCGCCCCCGCCGCTTTCGACCCCCTGCGGCAGGTCAGCGGGCGAGGCGCTCCGGACGATCATTCTGTCACATCAATTTGGGCCGGCCAAACCGGCCGCGCCCATACCCGAGAACCGGCCTTTCGCCGCCCGATGCCGCCGGCCCGCCCGCCGCTCAGCTCCCTCGTCATCCGTCGCTCTCAGTCCCGCCGCTGTCGTCTGCCAGTTTCCCGGGCCGACCAGGCCCGGCGCGGGACAAGCAATAATGCCGACACCCAAGGCCCCGTCAAAGTCGTGTTTTAGCTGATGAGAAGTAGGTGAACGACCCGTTGGCAGTCTCTGGAGTGGTGCCTGACGGCTTGGGCTATGTCGTCCCAGCCGGTGAGGCGGAGGGCGGTGATGGCGATGTCGCGCAGGACGGCCATGACGGTTGGCGCG
>JAITKC010000199.1 GCA_031278665.1 Bifidobacteriaceae bacterium
GTTGGCCCAGCGGCGGAAGAAATCGAGGCGCCTGGACTCGGTGATGCTGGCGAGGACCTGCTCGATCCGGCCTATGGAGAGGCTCTCGCTGGGGAGCAGGCCCTCGACGTTGTCGAGCCAGTCGGAGCAGTAGCGGAGGTAGTCGTTCTCCGAGATCAGGTAGAAGGCCAGGGTGAGGATCTCGGTCCAGATGTCGGGGAAGACCTGCCGCAGGAGGGCCGTCAGGCCCAGATCGGCCGATATGTGCTCCAGCAGGAGCTGGGTCCCGAACGACTTGACGACGTAGTTCTGCTCCAGGTACACGCGCTCGGCGGCCCGTCCGAGGTTCTTGGCCTTGAGGAAGTCCACCGCCAGGTCGGCGCAGTCGTCCTCCCCGCCGGGGAGGGGCTCCTGGGCGGGAGCGGCGGCCGGGGCGTCCGGGGCGGGCGGGGCGTATCGGCCCGCGGCGGCGGCGGCCGGTCCGGCGGCCGGATCGGCGCCGAAGGCGGCGGCCGGTCCCGCGCCCTCGCCCGATGACGCCGCCGCCCTCGACGCCAGCCGGTTGCGGACGCTTGACCGCGACGCCGAGGCGGCCATGGCGTCGCTGATCGACCAAGCCCGCGACCAAGGCGAGACGCTCGGCGGGGTGGTCGAGGTGATCGCCTACGGCCTGCCGGTCGGATTGGGCTCGCACGTCCAGGCCGACCGCCGCCTGGACGCCGCCCTGGCCGGGGCGCTGATGGGCGTGCCGGCGATCAAAGGAGTCGAGATCGGGCTCGGCTTCGCGGCCGCCGCCCGGCCCGGTTCGGCCGTCCACGACCAGGTGTTCCGGCGCGACGGGCGAATCCGGCGCGACACCAACAACGCCGGCGGCGTCGAGGGCGGCGTCTCAAACGGCGAGCCGGTGGTGGTCCGGGCGGCCATGAAACCGATCCCGACTCTGCCGCGCGCCCTGGCGACCGTTGACTTGGCGACTGGGCGGGCGGCGCCCGCCCACCATCAGCGCTCCGACGTCACGGCTGTGCCGGCGGCCGCCGTGGTGGCGGAGGCGGTGACGGCGTTGGCGCTGGCCCGGGCGGCCATGGAGAAGTTCGGCGGCGACTCGTTGGCGGAGGTTCGACGCAACCTGGCCGGCTATTTGGCGGCCATCCCGGAGGCGGCCAGGTGAGCGCCCTGGTCCTGATCGGCCCGTCGGGGGCGGGTAAGACGACTGTCGGCCGCCGCCTGGCCGACCGGCTGTGGGTGGATTTCGCCGACACCGACCAACTAGTCGAGGCCGAGTCCGGCCAGTCGGTCGGCGAACTGTTCGCGACCCGGGGCGAGGCCGCCTTCCGGGCGGCGGAGCGCCGGGCGGCGGCGGCCGCGCTGGCCGGCGCGGCCGACCAGGCCGTGGTGATCGCGCTCGGCGGCGGCGCGCCGATGGACTCGGCGACGGCCCAGGCGATGACGACTGCCCAGGCGACGTCGGCGGCCACGGTGGTGTTCTTGGACGTCTCCGAGGCGGTGGCGCTGCGCCGGGTCGGCGCCGGCGCCGTCCGGCCGCTGCTGGCGGCCTCGCCGCGGCAGTCCTGGCGGGCGCTGATGGCCAAACGCCGGCCGGTCTATGAGACCCTAGCGGATGTGACAATCAACGTTGACCGCCTCAGCCCAGACCAGGCGGCGGACGCCATAGCCCAGGCGATAGTGAAAGGCGATCAGTGAGCGCGGCCAGAATCACCGTGGCGACCGACCATCCCTATGACGTGGCCGTGGGGCGCGGTCTGCTCGCCCGCTTCGCCGAATTCGTTCCGCCCGGCGCCCGGCGCCTGATGATCGTATTCGACCCGGCGGCGGCCGGGCCGATCCCGGCGCTAGTCGACGAGTTGCGCCGGGACGGCTTCGAAGTCCATCTGCTGGCGGTGCCGAGCGGCGAGGAGGCCAAGACCGCGGCGGTGGCGGCGGCCGCCTGGCAGCGTCTGGGCGAGGCGGACTTCACCCGCACCGACGCGGTGGTCGGCATCGGCGGCGGGGCGACCTGCGACCTGGCCGGCTCGTCGCGGCGACCTGGCTGCGGGGCGTGCCGGTGGTCCAGACCCCGACCACTTTGCTGGCCATGGTCGACGCCGCGATCGGCGGCAAGACCGGCATCAACACCGGCGAGGGCAAGAACCTGGTCGGGGTTTTCCACCAGCCGGCGGCCGTGATCTGCGACCAAGACCTGTTGGAGACTTTGCCGACGGCCGAGATAGTCTCCGGCCTGGCCGAGATAATCAAAGCCGGTCTGGTGGCCGACCCGGGCATCCTCGACGTGGTCTGGTCCGGGCCGCAGGAGACGCTGGCGCCGGCGGGGCCGCTGCTGGCCGAATTGATCCGGCGGGCGGTGGTGGTCAAAGCCGAGGTGGTGGCGGACGACCCGGCCGAATCCGGGCGCCGCTCGATCCTCAACTACGGCCACACCTTTGGCCACGCCGTCGAACTGGTCGAGGGTTTCCGCTGGCGCCACGGCGAGGCGGTGGCCGTCGGCATGGTCTTCGCCGCCGAGGTGGCGGTCCGGGCCGGTTTGATGGACCCCTCGCTGCTCGGACTGCATCGCGAACTACTGGCCGCCGTCGGCCTGCCGACCGCTTATGAGGCCGGCCGTTGGGCCAACCTCTGGGCGGCCATGCGGCGGGACAAGAAGAACCAGGGCAAAACCCGGCGGATGGTGTTACTTGAGGACGTCGGGCGGCCCTTGATGGTCCGCGACATCCCGGAGGAGCTGTTACAGGAGGCCTATCGGGCGGTTTCGGCGGTGCCGGGGGCGGCGCCCTATCCGGTCAAGACGGCCCCGGACTACTCCCTCGAAAACCCCTACGGCACGCCCAGTTACGTCCCGCCGGTCGACCTCGACACGCCGGCCCCGCCGGGCGGGCGGGAACGGCTGTGAACGGCCCGGCCGGCGGCCCAGCCCGGGCGGTTCTGATTCTGAACGGGCCGAACCTCGGGCGCCTGGGGGCTCGCGAGCCGGACGTTTACGGCCGCCTCGGCCTGGACGACTTGCGCCAGGCGGCCGCCGGCTGGGCCGACCAGTTGGGTCTGGCGGTCGAGGTTCGCCAAACCGACTCGGAGGCGGAGTTGATCGGCTGGCTTCACCAGGCCGCCGACCAGGCTAGGCCGGTGGTCTTGAACCCGGCCGCGTTCACGCACTACTCCTATGCCCTGCGCGACGCGGCGGCGCAGGTGCCGTTGCTGGTCGAGGTCCATTTGTCGAATCCGGCGGCGCGCGAGGCCTTCCGCCAGACCTCGGTCATTTCGGCGGTCGCCAAAGGGGTGATCGCCGGCTTCGGATTCGACTCGTATTATTTGGCGCTGGCCGAATTGGCCCGTTTGGCGGCCGCCTCGGCGTAGAGGGCGTCGATCTCGCCCGCGAAATCGTTCAGGACGAGGTCGCGTTTGACTTTCATCGACGGCGTCAGGTAGCCGTTCTCCTCGGTGAAGTCGACCCCCAGAACGCGGAACTCGCGGATCGACTCGGCCCTGGAGACGGCCTGATTGGTG
>JAITKC010000029.1 GCA_031278665.1 Bifidobacteriaceae bacterium
GAAACTTCCTCGCCGCAGTCCGGAGTCGGCCGGTCGGCAGCGGCATCGCACGCGATTCCCGACCGGTCAGCGCCAGGCGCGAGGATCCTCGCAAGAGACTCCGTGGCGCCGGCCCCAAACGCGACTAATTTCAACATCCTGATCCAGCAGTGGATCACGAAGCGCGTTCTACTCGCATTTCAGCCCCCGGAGGGCCGGTTCCAGCCCCCAAATGCGACTAATTTCAACATCCTGATCCACCGGTGGATCAGGAAGTGCGTACTACTCGCATTTCGGGCAGTGGCGTCGGCTGGGCGCCTGTCGACGGCGCTCATCGGGCACCCATGGCTGGCCCCACCAGCGCACGAAGTCCGGCCAGGACGCCCCGCTACCCCGCGCGTCCCGCCGGAGCGCGAGAACGGCCTTGGCGTTCTTGGTCAAAGCCGGTCCAGCGCGAAAAGCCTGTCCGTCGTCGGGGCGGGGACCGCCGCCTGGCCCGCCGGCGGCGGGCGGGCGAACGGCGGGCGGGCAGGCGACAAGCTCAGAGAGTTAGTTCCGCGAGGGCAGCGATCGCTTCGGCGGCCCACAGGCGGGCGCCCGACCATGTTCCAGTCAGGGCGTTGGCACCGTGCAGGGCGCCGAGGCGGCGGGTTGCGGTGGCCCGGACTCCGGCTCGCCGCAGAGCGACGGCATAGGCTTCCCCGCCGGCCCGCAGCGGGTCGATTTCGGCTGTGATGATATGGGCCGGCGGCAGTCCGCCCAGATCGGCGCCGGCCAGTGGCGAGACCAGGGGATCGGCCGGATCCTGGCCGGGTCGAAGGTAGAAATCGCGGATCTCGTCCCAACCGTCCAAACCGTTGATCGCCGCGTACCGGTCGATCCAGGCGCCGTCGGCGCGTAGGTCCAGGACCGGGACCTCGAGCAGTTGTCCCCGGATGGGCGGGCCGCCTCGGTCGCGGACGAGCCGGCACAAGGCCGCCGCCAGATTGCCGCCCGCCGAGACACCGCCGACGACAATTCGAGCCGGATCGATCGCCAATTCGGCGGCATGGGCGTGGACCCAGACCAGCGCCGTGTAACAGTCCTCCAGCCCGGCCGGGAAAGGGTGCTCTGGCGCCAGCCGATAGTCGACGTCGAACACGATGGCGTCAGCCCCGAGCGCCCGCTCGGCCGCCGCCGCGGCGTTCGGCCGGTCGTCGATCGACCCGAGCCAGAAGGCGCCGCCGTGAAGCGTCAGGTACGCGGGCCTTGTCAGCCGGTCGGCGCCGGCCACCTCGGCGCCGGCCACCTCGGCGCCGGCCGCACCTGCGCCGGCCGCACCTGCGGCGTGATCGCTCGGGTCATAGCAGCAGGCGGCGGCCCGGCCGGCCGGGTCGGGGCCGGCACGGCGGCCGGGCAGCGGGCGGTACTCTCTGACGCGCAGGGCGCCCGCCGGACCGTCGATGCGGTGAGTCGCGATCACGACCTGGGACGGCCCCGGACGGCCGAACGCGGCGAACAAGCGGTCGCCGAGGGTCTGCTGCCAGGCTCGGCGCCGAACCGGGGCGGCGGCATCGTCCATCCCCAGAGCGGCGGCGACCTCGCCGCTGCGGCGCAGCCAAGCAGCGATGGCCGGGTCAAGCCGGTCCGCCGTGATGTCAAGGGACGCGGCGGGCTCGGCCGCGACATCCCCGGCCCCATCCTCCGATCCCGCGATCCGTCCGCCAGCGGCCCCGCCATCCGGGACGGCCGGGCACGACGAGCCCGGCCGGCGCCACCGCTCGGCTCCGCCGGCCGGCACCAGGCCTGCGGTCGCATTAGATTTCTGCGGCATCGCCCGCCTCCTTCAGGCGGGCTGCTCGGCGCGCCCGCTGGCGCGCGGGGTCTGGCAGCGGCACCGCTTCGAGCAGAGCGCGGGTGTAGGGCTGGCCGGGCCGGTGGACAATCTGGGCGGTTGGCCCCTGTTCGACGACACGGCCGCGGTGGAGCACCACGACTCGGTCCGACATGTGCTCGACCACCGCCATGTCGTGCGAGATGAACAGGTAGGCGAGGCCCGCGCGGCGTTTCAGGTCAGACAGGAGGTTTAGGATTTGGGCCTGGATCGACAGGTCGAGGGCGGACACCGCCTCGTCGCAGATGACCAATTCGGGCTCCAGGATGAGGGCGCGGGCGATGGCGATCCGTTGGCGCTGGCCGCCGGAGAAGTCCGCCGGGTAGCGCGCCGCCGCGTCGGCGGATAGCCCAACGATGTCCAGCCATTCGGCGACGCGGCGGTCGGCCTCGCGACGGTTGGCCAGGCCGTGGGCCACCAAGCCCTCGCGCAAAGTCGCGCCCACGGTCCGGGCCGGGTTCAACGAGCCGAAGGGATTCTGGAAAATCGGCTGAATCAGCCCGGTCAGCTCGCGCCGGCGGGCTGGCCCGGCCTGGGCGATGTCCTCGCCTTTGAACCAGATCCGCCCCGCCGCGACCGGCGCGAACCCCAGGATGGCGTCGCCGAGGGTCGATTTTCCGGAGCCGGACTCCCCGACCAGACCGAGGGTCTCACCCGGCCGGATCTCGATCGACACGTCGTCGTTGGCTCTCAGCGGCGCCCGCCCGCGCCGGCGGTCGGGGTATTCGACCACCAGGCCCTCGACCCGGACCAGGGCTTCGGCGCTCATCGGGCGCCGCCCGCCGATGACGTGGATGCCGCAGCCGCCGGGTCAGGTCCCACCGTCGGGTCCGATGACGCCGCAGCCGCCGAGTCGGGTTCCGCCGCCGGGTCGGGTCCCACCGCCGGTTCCGATGACGCCGCAGCCGCCGGGCCAGGTTCCGCCGCCGGGTCCCGTCCAGCCGTCGGGTCGGGTCCCACCGCCGGGTCCGATGGCGCCGCAGCCGCCGGGTCGGGTTGCGCCGCCGCCAAATCCAGCAGGCAGCGGCTGGCCCGCCCCGGCCCAACGGCCCGCAGGGCGACCGGCCCCAGCGAGCATGCGGGCGTGGCCAAGGCGCAGCGTTCGGCCAGGTGGCAGCCCTTTGGCCAAGCGCCCGGCCGGGCCACCTGGCCCGGGATCGACGCCAGCGGCTGGCCGGGCGTGGCGGTGGCCGGATTGGCCGCGATCAGCGCGCGCGTGTAGGGATGGGCCGGGCGGGCGTAGACCTCGGCCGTCGGGCCGCTCTCCACGATCTGCCCGGCGTACATCACCAAGGCCCGGTCGGCCAGGTCGGCCAACACCCCCCAATCGTGTGTGACCAGGACAATCGCCATGCCGAGCCGTCGGCGCAACTCGTCCAGCAAGTCCAGGACGCGTTGCTGAACGGTCACGTCCAGGGCGGTGGTCGGCTCGTCGGCGATTAGCAGTTTGGGACGGCCGGCCAAAGCCAGGGCGATCGCCACCCGCTGCGCCATGCCGCCCGAAAGCTCGTGCGGATAGCGCGACAAGACCGCGTCCGGATCTGCGATCCGGACCAATGCGAGCAGTTCGCGGGCTCGCCGCCGCCGTTCGGCCCGCGGCCCGCCGTCGCGGCGCCGCACCACCTCGCCGAGCAGCGAACCGACCTTGAAAACGGGGTCGAGGGTCGTCATCGGCTCCTGCGGGACGTAACCGATCTCGCCGCCGCGCAGGCGCGTCAGCCGGGCCGGACTCATCTGGAACACCGGCTCGCCCTGGTAGCGGACCGTGCCCCCGGCCACCCGCCCGCCCGGCGGCAGCAGGTTGATCAGCGCCCGCGCCATGACCGTCTTGCCGCTGCCGGACTCGCCGACCACGCCGAGCACTTCTCCCGGCCGGACCGCGAAGGCCGCGTCCTCGAGCACGGTCACCGCCCGCCCGGCCGCCTCGAACTCGACCCGCAACCCGCTTACGCCCAACAAGATTTCGCCGCCGCCAGTCGGTCCGCCCGGCTCGCCCCGGGCGGCCAACTCGCCGCCAGCAGCAGCGCCCCCAGCCGACCCTCCGCCAGCCGCGCCGCCGCCAGCCAGGG
>JAITKC010000060.1 GCA_031278665.1 Bifidobacteriaceae bacterium
CGCGGCGATCTTGGCGGCGGCGAACTGTTGACGGAAGAATCCCCGTCCGGAGCCGGGTTCTTGGCGGCGGTGAGCCGGGCTTGGGAGGCGGCGGCCCGCCCGGCCGAGGCCGCGACCAGGGTGGTTCGCGCCCGCACCGGCGTCGTCTTGGGGCCTGGCGCGCAGGCTCTGCGGGCGCAGATCGCGACCACCAGACTCGGTTTGGGCGCCCGGCTGGGCGACGGCCGGCAATACTGGCCCTGGATATCGCTCCGGGACGAAGCCCGCGCCTGGCAATTCGTCCTGCGCGCGGAATCGATCGCCGGACCGGTCAACCTGGTCGGGCCGACGCCCGCGACGGCCGGCGAGATCGCCCAGGCCATCGCCCGAGCCCTGCGGCGGCCGTGTTGGCTGGCGATTCCAGCCGGCCCGCTGCGAGCCGTCCTCGGGGCCGCCGCCGAGGACTTGCTATTGGCGTCGGCCCCGGTTCGGCCCGCCGTCCTGGAAGCGGGCGGCTTCGAATTCCTCGATTCGACTGTCGAATCGGCTATCGGAACCGCCTGGGGGGCTAGACCGCAGTCGCGGGCTCGGCTCCGCAAGCGGGCGCTTTAGATTTCTCTCGGCCAGGCGGCGCGGCTCGGTCGGCGCCAAGCGGGCGGCTATTCGGCCGGGGCGGCCTGGTCGTCATCGTCGGGGCGGATGGCCTCGGCGGCCGCCTTCTTGACCGCGTCACCGGCTTTCTTGACGGCGTCGCCGGCCTTCTTGGCCGCGCCGGTGACCGCTTTGACGGCGTGACCGGCGGCTTCGCCGACAGCCTCGGCGGCGTCGCCGGCCGCGTCGGCGATGTCCTCGTCCGGGCTGGCGTCGAAGTCGTCCCACTCGTCCTCCGCCCACGGGTCGACGACCGGCCTGGTCTGACGCCAGAACCAGTAGGCCACCCCGGCGGTGGCGGCGCCGGCCAAACCCCAGGCGACGATCTTGCGGGCGCGGCCCTTCTTGGACTTGCGACCGCGTTTGGGCGCCGCGGCGCCGGCGGCGGCGCGGGCGGCCTCCTCGACGGCCGCGACAATCGCCGGCAGCGCCCGTTCGACAATCGCGTCGCGGGCGTCATCGACTTTGGGCGCCAAGGCGCGGGCGGCCTCCTCGACTTTCGGCGCGGCGGCGGTGATGCCTTTGCGCCAGGCCGCCTCGACTCTGGGGGAGGCCCATTCCCAGGCCGCCTCGAGCTTCGGGGCGGTTTTGACGGCGATTAATTCGCCGGCCGAGGCGGCGACGGACTTGGCCGATTCGGCCAATTCGGCGGCTTTGCCGACCCACGCCGGACTTTCGACGGCCGGCCTTGAGGAGGACCCGCATGAGAGAAACTTGGGCATTGGACTCTCCTTAGAATCTGTCAAAGCGTTGCCTGGAGCGGCAACTCGCTCATCCCATGCTAGGACCATCCGCGCCCGCGCGGATAGGCGGTTATTAAGGCGTCCGGCGAGCGGCCCGGCCGCGGGCTCGGCGACCGGCCGGGCGGTTGGGCCGAATCAGAGCCCCGGGCGGACGCCGGCCAACCCCAAGGCATGGGAAGATGGCCAGATGCAAGCGATTCTTCACACCTCCAAAGGCGACATCCGGTTCGATTTATTCGAGGACACGGCGCCCAACACCGTGGCCAACTTCGTCGGCCTGGCCGAAGGCTCCAAGGCTTGGCGCGATCCGGCCAGCGGCCAAGACGGTCAGGGGCCGTTCTACGACGGCGTCATCTTCCACCGCGTGATCGCCGGCTTCATGGTCCAGACCGGCGACCGCCTCGGCACCGGCACCGGCGGCCCCGGCTACAGCTTCGACGACGAGATCGTCGCCAGCCGCACCTTCGCCCGGCCCTATTTGGTCGCCATGGCCAACGCCGGCAAGCGCCTCGGGCGGGGCACCAACGGGTCCCAATTCTTCATCACCGTCGCCCCGACGCCGCATCTGAACACCGGCCACACCATCTTCGGCGAGGTTTCGGACAAGGAGTCGCGCGGTGTCGTGGACGCCATCGCCGCCACGCCGGTTGGCCGCAACGACCGCCCGCTGGAGCAGGTGACGATCGACTCGGTCGACATATTGCCGTGAACGATGCCGCTTGGCCGCCCCCGGCCCAGCCGCCGGAGACGCGCTGCCACCGCCATCCGGACCGCCCGGCTTGGGTGCGCTGCCAACGTTGCGGCAATCCGGTCTGCCCGCAGTGCCAGGTCCAGGCGGCCGTCGGCGTCCACTGCCCCGACTGCGTGCGCCAAGCCGCCCGCGCCGCCCGGCCCGCCCGCTCTATCCTGGGCGCCCCGATCTCCGGCGGCGCCCCGGTTGTGACGATCACCGCGATGGCTTTGAGCGTCGTCGCCTATTTGGGGCAACAGCTCACCGGCGGATGGCTGACGAGCGAGTTCATGCTGGTGCCCGGCCTGGCCTTGGTCCAGCCCTGGAGAATGGTGACGGCCGCTTTTGTCCACGGCGGGCTGATCCACCTGGCTTTCAACATGTACGCGCTGTGGGTGATCGGCAGTTTCATGGAGCAGGTGCTGGGCCGCGCCCGCCTGGCGGCGCTGTATCTGGGCTCGGCTCTGGGCGGGCATGTGTTGGTGCTGATCTATTTCCGCCTCTTCGACTACACCTGGGCCGGCGCCATGTCCGGCACCCTGGGGGCCTCGGGCGCGGTCTTCGGGCTGTTCGCGGCGGCGCTGGTGGCCGGACGGCGGCTGGGCGGCAACATCAGCGGCATCGTCGTGGTGATCGGGCTGAACCTGGTCTTCAGTTTCACCGTGCCGGGGATCTCGTGGCAGGGCCACGTCGGCGGCCTGTTGACCGGCGGCGCGATGGCGCTGGTCTATGTCCACGCTCCGCCGGCCCGGCGGCGCCTGTGCGCCGTGGCCGCCCCGGCGGTGGTGGCGGCCGTGACCGTGGCGGCGATGTTCCTCACCCGGTGACGGGTCGGGCCTCGCCCGCGCCGACGCCTCCGATTCGCCGCCCCCGCCGGCCTAATCTGCGGCCACGACGATGGCGCGGCCGATGACTTCTCCCCGGTCAAGATCCTGGTAGGCCTGCCAGGCGTGTTCGAAACGGTAGCGGCGGGTGACCGCCGCCGAGGGGTCGATGGCGCCGGAGGCGGCCAGGCTCAGAACCACCGGCATGTCGGCGCGCGGCCGCGCGCCGAAGGAACCCATCAGACGGATTTTGCGGCGAACCAGGTGGGCGATTGGAATGTCGGCGGTGGCGGCCGGGCCGGCCAGTCCGACTGGCACCACCCGCCCGCCGGCCCGCGCCATGGCGACGCCCTGGACTATGGTCTCGCCCCGGCCGACCGCCTCGACGACGGCGTCGACGCCGCCGCCGGTTAACTCTTTGACCTGGGCGGGCGCGTCGGCGGCTAGCGAGTTGACGGCGTCGGTGGCGCCGGCGGCGATCGCGGCCGCCAGTTTGTCTTGGGCGATGTCGACGGCGATGATCCGGCCGGCGCCGGCGGCCTTGGCCAACTGAATGGTCGCCAGCCCAACTCCGCCGGTCCCGATCACGGCGATGGTCTCCCCGACCGACAGGCGGGCGGTGGTGTGAACGGCCCCGAAAGCGGTGAAGAAGGCGCAGCCGAGCACCGCCGCCTCGGCCAGCGCCAGGCCTTCCGGCAGTTTGAACACGTCAGTCGCCGGCACCACCGACAACTCGGCCAGCGCCGCCATCGAATACATCGCGACCGGCCGCCCATCCGGTTGGAATAGGCGGGTTTGGCCGTCGTAGAGGCGGCCCTTGAGGCGGTTGAGCGCGAAGAATTTCTCGCATAGCTCCTCTTGGCCCCGCCAGCACGACGGGCAGGCGCCGCACGGCATGATGAAAGTTGTGGCAACCCGGTCGCCGACGGCCACGTTGGCCACGCCCTCGCCCAGCGCCACAACTGTGCCGGACATCTCGTGGCCCAGGACGCAAGGGGTGGGGAAGGCGATGTCGCCGCGCATGACGTGCAAGTCGGAATGGCAGACGCCGCAGGCGGCGACTTGGACCAGGACCTCGCCCTGTTTCGGGCTGGGGTCGGCCAGACTCGCCAGTTCGAGCGGCCGGCCGGCTTGGCTGAGGACCTGTGCTCGCATATTCGGACTCCTTTGGCGGTTCGCTCCTTCGGCGCGGCGGCGCCGCCCGAACCAGTCTACATCATAATGTACTAATGTCCGGACAAACCTAGGCCGCGAGGACCTGTGCGGCGAGAGTGAGGCGGCGGGAGTGAGGCGGCGGGCGTGCCGCGAGGACCCGGCGCGGCGGGAGTGAGGCGGCGGGAGTGAGGCGGCGGGCGTGCCGCGGCGGACCCGGCGCGGCGGGAGTGAGGCGGGCGGAGGTGGGGCCGCTAGCGTGAGGCGGTCGGCGGAGCGCGAGCGGGCGAGGCTGTTCGGAGGTTTTCCAGAGGGTCCTGTGGACAAACCGGGTCAGATTGTGGAAAAACCCCATCAAACGAGGCCATAGAGGTCCGAAACTGTGGAAAACTCCGAGCCGGCCGAATTACAGAGCTGTAGTTTTCCCCAGGCTTATCCCCACATGGGGATGAGGCGGAGTCAGCGCCAGGCGGCCGTCATGCCGAAGCCGCCGAGGATGAAACCGAAGCCGATGGCGAGGTTCCAGTTGCCGATCTGCCGGATCGGCAGGGCGCCCTGGGAGAGGTAGTAGACCACCACCCAGACCAAGCCGAACAGCATCACCCCCACCATCACGGGCGCCCACCAACTCGGCGAGGGCTTGGGGGCTTTGGAGACTGGCGGGGCAATATAGGTCTGCTTCTTCTTCCGGCGGGACCGTGACTCAGGCACCTTGCTTCTCCCTCGGTTTGGGGCTCCGCCAACTCGGAGGCGCCGCTTCGGCGACCGAGTAGATCGGAAATGATGGTTAGCTTGTAACAGGTTACTCAAATCGACCAGCGAAAGGGCAAATGACTAAGCGAAGACGGCGCCGCGCCGGCGCGCCGACCCCTTTCGGGCGCCAAGCCCTGTCGGTCGGGCTGGTGGCGGTCCTGGCCGGTTGGCTGTTCGCCTGGAACGCCGGCTCCGGCCAGACCTCCGATCTGCGCGACGCGCCCGGCCTGCGCGGGATGGCGACCTCGCGCGACCGCGCCGTCGCCAGTCTCCAAGAACGCCAGACGGAGCTGGCCGCCCAGGTCGAGGCGTTGGTCGATGCCGCCGACAGCGAGGTCTCCGAACCGGACCGGGAGTTGGCGGTGGCTTCTGGGACGGCTGCCGTGACCGGCCCCGGCTTGACGGTGACCATGGACGATGCCGACCCGTCGCCCGACCTGCTCTCGCCGGCCGTGGCCGGGGCGGAGTTGTTAGTGCACCAACAGGACATCGACGCCGTGCTCAACGCCCTGTGGGCGGGCGGCGCCGAGGCCGTGGCGGTGCAGGGGCACCGGGTGGCCTCGGCCACCGCGATCAAGTGCGTCGGCAATGTGATCTTGGTGGGCGGCCGGGTCTACTCGCCGCCGTATCTGATCGAGGCGATCGGGCCGGCCGGCGACATGCGCGGGCGGCTCGACGCCGCCGCGATTGTGCGCGCTTACCGCGAACGCGCCGCCCGCCTGGGGCTGGTCTGGAACGTGGCCGAGCAGGGCGAGCTGAAAATCGATGGTGACACG
>JAITKC010000154.1 GCA_031278665.1 Bifidobacteriaceae bacterium
GGCGTCGCGCCGGGCCGCCACCAGCGAGCGGACCCGCGCGGCGACATCGGGCAAACAAAACTGAACCTCCGGGATCAAGGCGGCGGCGGCGGACGTGGCCAAGGCGACGTGCAGGGCGATCCAACCGGCGTGGCGGCCCATCACCTCGACCACCAAGGCGCGGTGATGTGAGCGGGAGGTGGTGCGCAGGCGGTCCACCGCCTCGGTCGCGATCTCGACCGCGGTGGTGAAACCGAAGGTCAAGTCGGTGCCGCTGAGATCGTTGTCGATTGTCTTGGGCACCCCGACGCAGCGCGTGCCGGCGGCCGCCAGGAGCGCGGCCGCCCCCAGGGTGTCCTCGCCGCCTATGGCGACGAGGGCGTCGACGCCATCGGCCGCCAGATTGGCCTTGATCCGCCCGATCCGGTCCGGGCGGCCGGCGTTGGTCCGCGAAGTTCCCAGAATTGTGCCGCCGAGCGGCAGAATCTCCTGGACGTCAGCCAACCCGAGGGGCCCACCGGCGCGCTCCAGCGGTCCGCGCCAGCCGTCAAAGTAGCCGATGAACTCGTCCCCGTGAACTCGCGTCCCCTGTGTCACGGCGGCCCGGATGACCCCGTTCAGTCCGGGGCAGTCGCCGCCGCCGGTGAGCAGGCCGATTCTCACGCGATCACCGCCAAGAGTCCGGCCACGGCGTCCGCCACGGCGGCGCGGGCCGGCGCGAAGTACTTGCGGGTGTCGACCAAAGCCGGGTCGGCGGCCAGGGCCGCCCTTACTTGGCCGGTGAAAGTTTGCGACAACAGCGTGGCGATGTTGATTTTGGTGATGCCGGCCTGGACGGCCGCCGCCAGATCGGCGTCCGGCACGCCGGACGAGCCGTGCAGCACCAATGGCGCCGGCGTCGCCGCGTGGATCGCCGCGATCAGGTCGAAGTCGAGTTTGGCGCTGCGCGCCGTCATCGCGTGGGACGAGCCCACCGCCACCGCCAGCGCGTCGACGCCGGTGTCGCGGACGAAGGCGCCGGCGTCGCCGGGGTCGGTCCTGGCCCCGGGCGCGTGCACGCCGTCTTTGCCGCCGATCTCGCCCAATTCGGCTTCGACCCAGGCTCCGCGGGCCTGCGCCAGCGCCGCCACGGCTCCGGTGGCGGCCCGGTTGGCCGCGTCGGGGAGCTTTGAGCCGTCGTACATGATCGAGTCCAAACCGAGGTCGAGGGCCTGGCCGACGAGTTCGAACGACTCGGCGTGGTCGAGGTGGACGGAAACCGGGCTGGCCGCCGCCCGTGCCAAAGCCTGGCAGGCGGCGGCGATCGGGGCCAGGGCGCCGTGATATCTGACGCAGTTTTGCGAGATTTGGAGGATCACCGGCCGGCCGGCGGCTTCGCCGCCCGCCACGATCGCCTCCGCCAATTCCAACTGGATGACGTTGAACGCGCCGACTCCCCGGCCGGCTTCGGCCGCCGGGACGATGATTTCGGCCGGTCGGACTAGTGGCATGGCAAACCCCTCAGCGCTGGCGGCGGGCGGCGGACGGCGGGCTGGCGGGGACGCCGGCGCCGACCCGGGACTGATCGACAGTGGCCGGCGCCGGTCGCTCGACGCCGGAACGGGGCTGATCGAGGATGACTGAACGCGTCAGATTGCGCGGGTGATCGGGGTCAAGGCCGCGCGCGAGACCGCGCGCGACGGCCAGGCGTTGAGCCCGCACCAGATCCGCCATCGGGTCGAGCGGCGAGTCGATCCAAGTCGCCCCGGTCGCCTCGACCTGACACGCCAACCCGGCCGGAGGGGCCCCGAAGACCCAGACCAGACGGCCCGGCTGGGCCAAGGCGATCGGTCCGTGGCGATAATCCATCGCCGGGTGGGCCTCGGTGAAGCCGAGCGAGGCCTCGCGTAGTTTGAGCGCCGCCTCCTGGGCCAGGCCGATTGTCCAGCCGGTCCCCAGGAAAGTGGCCTGATCGGCCGCGATCCAGCCGGGGTCGAGGTCTTCGCCGAGCGCGGCGCGGCAGTCCGCGATCGCCCGCCCGAGGTCCTCGCCGAGCGAGGCGCGCAGCAGCGCCAGCGTCGAAGTGGCGAAGCGGGTTTGGACCACCGAGCGCTCGTCGGCGAATCCGAGGACGATGGCGTGGTCCGCCAATTGGGCCACCGGGGTGTCGGCGACGGCGACGATGGCGACTGAGGCGGTGCGCGGTCCCAGGCCGGCCAACGCTTGGGCCGCCTCGGTCGTGGTGCCGGAGCGCGAGATCGCCACCACGCGGTCGTAATCGCGGCCGGCGGGCAACTCGGAGGCGGTGAAGGCGTCGGTCAGGCCGTGTCCGGCCCGTTCCCGTTGGACGGCGTAGGCCATGGCCATGAACCAGGAAGTGCCGCAGCCGATCGCGGCGACCGTCTCGCCAGGCCGGGGCAGGCCCTCGGCGCCGGGGGCGAGGGCGGCGGCTTGGGCCCAGCAGTCCGGCTGGGACCGGATCTCGGCGCTGGCCAAGAGCTGGTCGGGTTGAGTCATGATCGTCCTCCCGTTGATCATTCCGAACGTCGTCAATGGGAAGCCTACGCGACTACTTTCGCTCGATCAAACGGCAAACGCTCATTCTTGCGCAGTGAGATCGCGCGGGTCGGATTCCAATCCGGCCGCGATGGCGGCCCCGACCAAACCGGCGTCCGAACCTAAGCGGGCCGCCACCACCGCGGGCGCCATCGGCAGGGTCAAAAGCCCCGCCAACTCGGCGCGCAGCGGCGTCAGCAAGCTGTCGCCGGCCCGGGAGAGCCCGCCGGCGACAACGATCCGGTCCGGGTCGGCCAAGGTGACTACCGTCGCCAACCCCTGCGCCAACGCGCGGACCGCGTCGGCCCAGACTTGCGCGGCGATCGGGTCGCCGCGCCGAGCCAGGGCCTGGACCTGTTTGGCGTCCAGAGGGCGCGCCAGGCCGGCCGCCCGGGCGTGGCGGATCGCGATGGCCGACGCCGCCGCGACTCTTTCCAGACAACCCCGGCCGCCGCAGCCGCAGGGCTCGTCAGACCAAGCCAACCGGAGGTGCCCCAATTCGAGCACCCGGCCGTGGGCGCCGCGATAGGGCCGGCCTCGGCAGATCAAACCGGCCGCCACGCCGGTGCCGATCGCCGCCACGACGGCGACCTCGGCCCCGGCCGCCGCGCCGTAGCGGTACTCGGCCAGCGCGCCGGCGGCGACGTCGTGGCCGATCGCCACCGACAGGCCGATTCGCCGGCTGAGGACCTCGGCGATGGGGTAGTCGGCCCAATCGAGATTGGCCGCGCGGATGGCGATCCCGCGTCGTTCGTCGACCAGCCCCGGGATCACCACGCCGAGGCGCCGTGGCCCGGCCCCGGCGGCCGCCTGGGCCGCCGCCAACTCCCGCCCGAGGCCGGCGATCCTTTCGACCACCGCCCGGTGGCCCTCGTGGGCGAGGGTTGGAACCGACTGCCGGGCCTCGATGGCGCCGCCCGGGGCGACCAAACCGCCCTTGATGAACGTGCCGCCCACGTCGATCGCCGCTACGGTGGCCGCGACGGTGTTTTCAGGCGGCAGGCGCATCGTCTCGGTTTCCTCCTAGCTAATGAGCGTTTCTGATCGTATGCTAGTACAGCGCTGACAAACGCGCCGCCCCGAGAACGTGCCGGGCAAGCACGCTCGCAGGCCTTTCCGCTCGCCGGCCGGCCGGTTGAGCAGCGGAAACGGCGACCGCGAGACCCCTGGGACGGCGTTTCAACCCCGTCCTAGCCGAAGGAGACGCGCCGTGGACCGCTACGAACGAATCGCAGCCCTGCTCGCAATGCTGGCCGAAAACGGCAAAGTCGAAGTCGATCAGGCGGTGGCCGCGCTCGGCGCCTCGCCCGCCACCATCCGCCGCGACCTGGTCTACCTGGACGAACAGCGGCTGGCCACGCGCACCCATGGCGGCGCCGTGGCCAACTCCAGTGCCTTCGACCTGCCGCTGCGTTTCAAGACCGGCCGCGCGGCCGCGGAGAAGCGGCGCATCGGCGAGGCCGCGGCGGCCCGGGCGGCGGTCGGATCGGTGGTGGCCGTCAACGGCGGCAGCACCACCCTCGAAGTCGCCCGCGCTTTGGCGGCGCGGGCCGACCTGGCCGCCCGCGACGCCGCCGGACCGGCCCTGACAATTGTCACAAACGCCGTCAACGTGGCCGGCGAACTGCTCATCCGGCCCTATCTGAAAGTAGTTGTGACCGGGGGGGTGGTTCGCTCCCATTCCTACGAGTTGTTCGGGCCGTTAGCCGAACGCTCCATCGAGTCGCTGTCGGTCGACCTGGCCTTCATCGGCGTGGACGGCTTCGACCCGTCCTTCGGCGCCAGCGCCGACTCCGACGCCGAGGCCTCGACCAACTCCC
>JAITKC010000156.1 GCA_031278665.1 Bifidobacteriaceae bacterium
GAATGATCGACCGCCAACTGGTCGCCGCCTATGACGCCGGCATGGACGCCGTCATCTGCCTGACCAAGCGGGACCTCGGAACGGACGCCCGGCTGCGGGAACTATACGAGCCCTTGGGCGTCGCGATCGCGACCACCGGCGGGCCGGGGGAGGGCGGCGGGCCGGGGGACGGCGGCGGCGGGCCGGGGGACGGCGGCAACGGGCCGGGGGACGGCGGCAACGGGCCGGCGGGAGGCGGCGGCGGGCGGACGGACGGCATCGGGCGGCGGCTGACCGGGCTGGAGAGAGTCGCCGAACTGCTGGCCGGGCGCACGTCGGTGCTGGTGGGACACTCCGGGGTGGGCAAATCGACGCTGATCAACCAGTTGGTGCCGGGGGCCGGGCGGACCACCGGGGCGGTCAACCTGGTGACCGGGAAAGGCCGGCACACCTCGTCTTCGGCCGTCGCCTTGGAACTGCCGGGCGGCGGCTGGGTGATCGACACGCCCGGCGTGCGATCTTTCGGACTGGGCCACGTCAAACCCGACCGGGTGATGGCGGCCTTCCCGGACTTGGCCGCCCAGGCGGCCGGCTGCCCCCGAACTTGCCCGCACGGCCTGCAAGCGCCCGGCTGCGCCCTGGCAGAATGGGCGGCGGACTCATCCGGGCGTCAGGCGCGCCTGGAGTCGTATCTGCGTATCCTGGCCACCTGCGAGGGACGCTAGGCCACACGGTCGAAGGAGAGGATTGAACGTTGGCTAAACCACAGCGCAAGGCGCCCGAGGACAAGTCGCGCCGGGCCTTCTTGGAGCAACTCGCCCAGATCCAGGCCGAACCGGTCGAACCCGGGACCTATCTCGGCGATCTGCGCCTGGCCTTGACCCTGGCCGATCAGGCGGACGAGATCACCCTCGCCCGCTTCGGCGCCAAAGACCTCGACGTCGACCAGAAACCGGACGAGACGCCGGTGACCGACGCCGACCTGCGGGCCGAACAGTTCCTGCGCGACCAGTTGGCCCGCACCCGCCCCGACGACCAGGTGCTAGGCGAGGAGTTCGGCGGCTCGAAGACCTCCAAACTGCTCAAAATCCAGGAGTCGCGCAAGCGCTCCTGGGTGCTCGACCCGATCGACGGGACCGCCAACTATGTTCGCGGCCTGCCAGTCTGGGCGACTTTGATAGGCCTGGTCGCGGACGGGCGTCCGGCCGTCGGCGTGGTGTCCGCGCCGGCGCTCGGACTGCGCTGGTTCGCCGCCGCCGGCGACGGGTCCTGGAAGGGCGCCAGCCTGGATTCGGCCGAGCGCCTGAGAGTTTCCAAAACCAAGAAACTGGGCGAAGCCTTCCTGTCCTATTCGTCGCCCTCGAATTGGGAGGACCAAGGCCGGCTGGCCGGCCTGATCCGGCTGATCGGCGACGTCGGCCGGTCGCGCGCCTTCGGCGACTTCTGGAGTTACATGCTGGTGGCCGAGGGCTGCGTCGACATCGCCACCGAGCCGGACCTGGCCCCGCACGACATGATCGCGCTGGCGCCGATAGTGACCGAGGCCGGCGGCCTGTTCACCGACACCCGCGGCAAGGTGACCGGCCCGTTCGGCACGGACGCCCTGGCCACGAACGGGCGCCTGCATCCCCGGGTCATCCCCTATCTGCACGGCAAGGGCTTGAAGTAGGTTCGGCCGAGTTCCGGCGGACGGACCGGTGCCAAACCGGGCGACCGGCCGAGCCCTCGGCGGGGGCCAGGCCGGCGGCGGGGGCCAAGCCGGCTGGGGGGGCCAGGCAGGCTGGGAGGGCCAGGCCGGCTGGGGCGACGGCGGGCTTCGGCGCTTCCGGGCGGTGGCGATCGACATCGACGGCACCTTGGCCGGGGCCGACCACAAGGTCAGCGCCTTCGCCGCCGAGGTGATTCGCCGCCTGGCGGCCACCGGGCGCCCGGTCGTCATCTCGACCGGCCGCAGCGCCTTCAACGCCCGGCGCCTGGCCCGCCAAATGTCCGTCGACACGCCGTTCATCAGCTGCAACGGCGCCGTCGTGGCCAAGGCCGTGGACGGCGATCAGGCGGACGCGGCCGGCGGCCTACGGCCGTTGTGGACCACCGAACTCGACCCCGCCCTGTTGGCGCACTACTTGACGCTGGCCGACCGGGCCGATTTGGAGGCCATGGTCTGGACCGCCGACCGCTTGATCACGACGGCCGGGTCCGAACTGGTCGCCGAGTTGATGGAGTTGGCCGGAGAATATCCGATCAGTTTCGCGCCGAGACCCCAATGGCCCGCCAAAGGCGTCATAAAACTGCTGATGGCGGCCCCGCCGGCGGTCCTGGACGGGCTCGACCTAGCCGACTACCCGTTGATCCAGCGCTCGTTGACGCATTTCATCGAGGTCACCGCGGCGACGGCGCGCAAAGATTCGGCGCTGGCGCGGCTGTTGGGCCGCCTCGGCGTCGATCCGGCCCAGGCGATCGCGTTCGGCGACGCCGAGACCGACCTCGACTCCCTGCGGTTGGCCGGCCTTGGCGTCGCCCCGGCCAACGCCGTCGACGCCGTCCGGGCGGCGGCCGACCTGGTGATCGGGCACCACCGCGAAGACGCGGTCGCCCGCTTCCTGAA
>JAITKC010000204.1 GCA_031278665.1 Bifidobacteriaceae bacterium
CTGGTCGTCGTGATGGTGTTCATCCGCAGTTTGTTGGTCTTGGTGATCGCCCTGATCTTGCTATTGGCGCTGGTCGGCCCGCTGCGCTCGCTGATTCTCGGAGCCATGGTAATGGTCCCCCGGGGGCGGCGGGCCAGTTCGCCGCAGCGCCAGGACGTTGAGATTCCGGTGACCGCTTTCACACTGACAACCGCTGGCGGCCAGAGCGTCGAAGTCGTCCTGCGCGGCGAGCTTCGCGGCGGCGCGCTCCACCTGGGCGATTCGGTCGAAGTGTGGGGCCGAGCCGTCCGCGCCGGCTGGGTCCAGGCCAAAGCCGTGGTCAACACCGTCAGCGGGGCCAGGACCACGACCCGCCAACATCCGGCGCTGACCCGTTCGCGAATTGAGACAATTGGCGGGGCGATCGCGGTTGTCTTCCTCGGGCTGGTCCTGTTGTCGCTTTTCCAGTCCTGCGGACCAATCCAGTGAGATGAGGATTCGCCATGTCGCCAGCCATTGAATATCGAGCCGCCGCCGAAGATCAAGAACTCCGCGATCACGACCAAGAGTTCGCCGACCAGGCCCAAGAGCTTTCGGACGAGGCCCAGGAACTGGCCGGCCAGGCTGAAGAGCGCTCGGCCGCCGAGCGGGCGCGGGCGCTGCACGGCGCCGAGGACCCAAGCCAGTTCCGCCTTGAACATCAGGGCGACTACGAGGAGCCCAGTAGCCGGGCGGTGGCGATCGAGCCCTTCAAGGACCCCGCCACCACAGTCGAGTTCGTCAACCCGAAGTTCAATCCGTCTGAGGGCGGGCCGAGCGAATACAACAGCAACTGCGCCGACTGCGCCCGCTGTTTCGAGGCGACCTGGCGGGGCGAGCGGAACGAGGCGGCCGGACTGGCCAAGCGGACGACCGAAAACGGCCGCTTGGAGGCGCCGGACGGCGAGACCGACGAGCGCACCGAGGAGTGGTCGCATAATGAGTTCGCCCAGACCGAGCCGGCGGCGCTCAGGCAGTCGCTGGAACAAGCCGGCCACGGCGCCAGCGCGATAGTCCACAGCGGCTGGGAGGGTCCGGGCGGGCCCGGCGGGCACGCCTATAACGTGGTCAACTATCGCGGCGAGATCAAAACTGTCGACGCCCAGGAGGGCGAGGTCCTGGAATACTCCGACCAGGGCGTCCACCCCTGGCTTGAAGACTGTTACGGCGTCAACCACCGGACTATGGCTTGGGACGCCCGGGGAAGGAGAATCTTGTGAGTCCGATATCCGAGGAACAAGCCCGCCAGTTGTTGGCGGCGGCCAATAGTCCGGCGGCTTCGGCCGAGCGCTACGCCGCGGTTCGGCTGGACGGCGGCTGGTTGTTCAAGTGGGCTGGCACGGCTCGTCCCGTTCCGGTCGGCGTGCGCGGGGTGGTGGTCGGCGACCAGGGCCGCGTGGCGCGTCTGAAATTGGGCGAAACCGCAGATCAGGCCATCGCCAGGGCGAATAGCTAAGCCATGGCGGCGCGACGTCTGGGAACTGTGCTGGGTCCGCTCGAACCGGCCGCGAACTTAGACGAGCGGGCGCTGAACATCCTCGACTCGCTTAAGTACGGCCACAACGCCGGACTGGTCTGCTCGCCGCCGGTCGTCAGGACGACCCATTGGGCCCGCGTCGAGGTCATGGAACAGCCGGCCGGCGAATCCGAGCCGCCGCCGTTTGAGCGTCTGGCCGCCACTCTGGCCGGCGTTCAGGCGGTCATGGAGATCGCCTTACAGGCGACGGCCGGGCAGTTGAACCTGCTGATCGGATTCCCCAGCGCGGGAGAGTTGCGCCGGGCGCGGACTCTGCTGGCGCCCGGCTGTCGGATGAGCCCGGCCGGGCCGCCGGTCCTGGCCCGCGAACACGTCATCGGCGTCACCCAGCGGGTTTTGAGCGCGGCCGCGGATCCGGCGCCGGCCAGGCCGCCAGGCGAGCGCCTGTTCGACCGTCTCGAGGACCTGGGCGAGGACTGGTCTTTGTTTTGGTATTGCGAGGCGGCCGGCATGGACGAAGTTCTCGGCGCGGTCTACGCCCTGGACCGGCTGGCCGAGGAGGCGGCCGCCCACATCAACTTGACCAGACAGGTGACCGAGCAGGTCAGCGCCACGACCGTGTCGCACCGCTGGACCAGAATCCGGGACTGGTTGGCGGTGGTCTCGAAACTGTTGTCCCAGGGCCAAGGCGTCGGCCTGTGGACGGTCGACACCTGGGCGACCGCCTCCGACGCGGCGACCGCCCGGCTGGCGGCCGGCGCCACACACGCCGCCATCTCCTCTGACCAGGGTCGTTGGTATGAGACTCTGGACCACCCCGACTTGGAGCCCGGCGCGCCGCCGCCGACCTCCGCGCTGACCAGCCGCGACCTGGGCGATTTGTTCCACCCGCCGCGGTTTGCCAAACCGGGCCTGGCGGTGCGCCTGGCGCCGCCGGCCGGCCGGCGGGGAAGCCGGGATTCCCGGACTATCGCTTTGGGCGTTTACGACGGCACCGACTTGCCTTGCGCGATCGGCGTCGAGGACCTCGAGGGCCACGCCTTCGTCACCGGCGCCACCGGTTCGGGCAAGTCCACCACCCTGCACCGGCTGCTGGCCGAACTGTGGAACCGGCACAAGATTCCCTTCTTGGTGCTCGATCCAGTCAAAGACGACTATTCGGCGGCGGCGGCCCACTTCGGCGGCGGCATTCAGGTGGTGCGCGGGGCGGACATTCATCTGAACTTGATGGAGCCCTGGCCGGGCGAGGACCGCCGCGGCCACATCGCGCAGGTCGCCGCCGCCTTCCGGGGGGCGTTCTCAATGCCTTCGCCGACGCCGTATGTTGTCACGCAGTTGTTTGACCGCGTGGCGATGTTGCCCGCCGCCGGCGCCGGAATGTCGCTGTTCGACGTCCGCGACATGGTTCCGCCGCTGATCGCCTCGCTCGGCTACGCTCCCGAACAGCAATCCAATATCCAGGCCGCGTTGATGACCAGGTTGAATCTGCTCTTGGCGCCGACCCGCGCGCATCGTTTCTGCTGGACCGGTTCGGCCATGGTGGCCTCACTTTTCGAGCGCACGTCGGTGGTCACGCTTGGCGACCTGACCGATGACGAGGAGCGCTCTTTTGTGGTGCTGCTCCTGGCCTTGGCCACCCGGGCGCGCGCCGTCGCCCGCCCGAATCCGCGCCCGGTCGAACACGTCTTGGTGCTCGAGGAGGCCCACCGCATTCTGCCCGAACTGGACCAGTCCGGCGTCGACCCGGAGATCGGCTCCGCCAAACAGGTCTCCGCCACTCTGCTGTCCGCCATGATGGCCGAGGTCAGGGGCTATGGCGAACAGATCGTCGTGGTCGATCAAAGCCCGTCGCGCGTCTCGTCTGACGTCTCGCGCAACACCAACTTGAAAATCGCCCACCGGGTTGTCCATCCGCCAGACCAGGTCCAGGTCGCCGGCATGCTTGGCTTGGCCGCCGAACGCGCCGCCCTGCTCGGCGAACTGGAGCGCGGCCGCGCCGTCTACACCACCAGAACCGGCCCGAGCGCCCAGACCCTGGCCGTCACCCCGTTGTCGCCAGCCCCGCCGCCAGGCGCGGCGCCGTTCGCTTCGCCGGGGAGCGCGATGCCGTCGGGGAGCGCGATGCCGTCGGGGAGCGCGATGCCGTCGGGGAGCGCGATGCCGCCGGGCGGTCCGGCGGTTGGCGGCTCGGTTCGGGTTGTCCAGCCGCCGCCGGCCGACTGGCCGTGCGGCGCCGACAACGTCGCCGCCCATTACCGGGCCTGGCAATTGGCGCCCGCCGCCGCCGTGCCGATGAGTCTGTTCCTGGCCGGGGTGCTCTGGGGCGATGGCGACGGACGCGAATTGCGCCGCCGGATCTACCGCGAATTACTCGTCGTGGCGGACGGCGAACAGTCGCTGACCGACTGTCTGGCCTGGTCGGGGCTGCGTCACCTAACCGCCCGGCGGCGGATGGGCGGGCCGGGGGAAGGTCCGGGCTCGGCCGACCGACTACTCGGCTCGCTCAGCCAGGTCTGGTTCGAGGGACTGGCGGTCGGCCGGGCGCCGGCCGAGGGCATTGTCGTCATCCCGCCCCCTCACGGCGCGCTGGCCGGCCAATCCGCTGGCGGGTCCGGCGCGGCCGGGGCTGGCGGCGCGGCCGGCGGCATCGGCGGCGTTTACCTGACCTGGGAAGAGCGGTCGATCGCCGAGGCCCTGGCGGCGGTCGAACCGCGCGACGGGCTGCGCTCGCTCAGGCTCGCCGCTTGGCGACAGCGTCTGCCGGAAATCGGCCTCTACCTCAAAGCCCGCCGCGCGGCGCTCGAACCGCTACTCGGCGGCGGCGCGGCGGCGCTGCTCAGAGTCTTGATCCGGGCGGCGGTGGCCGCGGCCGAGTTGACCGACGAAATCGCCGCCGACCTGATCGCGAGAGCCGGACTATGACGTCAGAGCTGGACTATGACGTCAGCCAAACGACCCGGCCAGGGGCCGGCAAGGGGAGGGGGAGACTATGCCAGCCATCGGCATTGACCTGGGGACGACTTATTGCTGTGTGCTGCACCGGACGGCGGCGGGCGGCGAGGAGTTGATCCGCTCCGCCGCCGGCGGCGAGTTGACGCCCTCGGTGGTCTACTTCGACCCGGACGGATCGGTCGCGGTGGGCCAAGAGGCCAGGCGGGCGGCGCGAATCGACCCGGACAACGCGGTCTTCGGCATCAAGCGGCACATGGGCGAGGATTTCCCGCTCGAGTTCCACGGCCTGCGCTACACCCCGGAGGCGATTTCCGGGATCATCCTCAAACGCCTGGCCCTGGACGCGGCCGCGCATTTCGCCGTCGGCCCGGAGCGGCTGCGCGCGGTCATCACCGTGCCGGCCTACTTCGGCGTGGCGGAGAAGGAGGCCACCCACGCCGCCGCCCGGATCGCCAAACTCGACTGCCTGGAGCTCCTGGCCGAACCGGTCGCGGCCGCCTACGCCTACGGCGCCGATCCGGCGGCTGAGGACTGTTCGCTGGTCTTCGACTTGGGCGGGGGGACTTTCGACGTGGCGGTGGTCGGAATGGTCGACGGCCAGCCC
>JAITKC010000212.1 GCA_031278665.1 Bifidobacteriaceae bacterium
CCAGCCCCAGCCCCCGGCTGGTGCGCAGCGATCGATAGACCAGATTGGCCAACGGCAGTCCGATCAACGCGGCCGCGACGGCGGTCACGGCGGCGGACGGCCAATCCGACCGCCAAGCCGGCGGCGGCGCGAAGGTCCGGCGTCCGCCGGCGCCGGACAGTTTGAGGGCGCGCTCGCGGCGGCGGCGCGCGGCGGCGCCGAACCACAAAGCCAGCGCCACGACCGCCAACTGGACCACCGACAGCACGGCGGCGCCCCGTAAATCCAGTAACTGCGCGGTCCGCAGGTAAATCTCGGTCTCGACGGTGTTATAGGCGGACCCGCCCAGGATCAAGACCGGCGCGAAGGCCGTGGCGCAAAACAAGAACACCAGCGATCCGCCCGCCGCCAGCGCCGGCCCCAAGGCCGGCAACGTGACCGTCGCAAGCGCCCGCCAGGGTCCGGCCCCCAGCACTCGGGCCGCCTGCTCCGGCCTCGGGTCGAGGGCGGCCCAGAATGTCCCAACCACCCGCGTCATCAGCCCGACGTTGAAGAACACCAAAGCCATCGCCACCGCGGCAAAGCCGTCGCCGACTCCCAAGAACCCCAGCGGCCCGCCGTCGCCGAGCAATGCCCTAAAGGCCAATCCGACCACCACCGACGGCAGCGCGAACGGCATGGTCAACAGCGCTCGCAGCAATCCGCGCCCCCGGAACGAGCGCCGGTAGACCAGCGAGGCGATCGGCACCGCCGCGACCGCGCAAACGACGGTGGCGAAGGCGGCCTGGCCGACCGTTCGCCCGATCAGCCGCCAAGTCCGCGCCTTGCCCAGGGTCTCGCCGAAGCCGCTCCAATCCCACCCCCCGGGCGACGCGAAGCCTTTGGCCACCAGCGTGGCGACCGGCCAAACGAAGAACACCGCCAGAAACAGCGCCGGCACGGCCGCCACCAGCGCCAACCCCGCCCGCCGCGCCCAAGGCTGCCAGGTCTCCGCCAACGCCCCCGGGCGCCCCTCGCCCGCGCCCGATGACGTTCCGGCTCCGCCCGGCGTCGCTCCGGCTGTTGCGGATGACGCCGACACTTCGACCGGTGATATTGGCATCGCGGGCATCGCCGGCATCGCCGGCGCGCGGGCTGGGGCCAGGGGGGCTGATGGTGCTGATGGTGCCGATGGTGCCGATGGTCGAGGCACGGCTAACCCAGAATCTGGTCGGTGAACTCGGCGATCCAGCGCTCGCGGCCGGCCGCGATCTCGGCCGGGGACAGGGTCCACGGCCGGGCGGACAATGGGGCCCACTTCGCCCATTCCTCCGGCAACGGCGTATCGGGTTTGACCGGATAGACCCACATCTGGCTCGGAATATCCGCTTGGACGGCGTCGGAGAGCAGGAAATCGACCACTTCGCGGGCGCCGGCCGGATTGGCGGCGCCCTTCAGCACGCCGGCGTACTCGACTTGGCGGAAACAGGTCTCCAGGGCCGCGACGGTGGCCGGTTCGGTCGCGTCAGCCGGGATTTCCGATGGCGGCGAACTGGCGTAAGACACCACCAGCGGTCGCTCGCCGGCCGACGACGGGCCGCTGAACTCGTCGTAGTAGGCCTCATTCCAGCCCGAGACCACTTTCAGGCCGTTGTCCTTTAGCTGGCGCCAATAATCCAAGTAGCCGTCTTCGCCCCGGGCGGCGATCGTGGTCAGCAAGAAGGCCAGTCCGGGTGAGGAAGTGGCCGGGTTTTCGACCACCAACCGGTCCTTGAACTCCGGCTTGACCAGATCGTCAAGCGTCAGACCGGCGGCGTCGGCGATCACCCGCCGGTCGGCGTTCAGGCAAACGTCTGAGAAGTCGACGGCGGTCAGTTTGCCCTCCAGGCCGACGGCGTGCTCAGCCTGTTCCGGGCCGGCGCCCGGCGAGGAATAGGGCTCAAACAGATCTTCGGCGACGGCTCGCGAGGCGAAAGTGTTGTCGACGCCGAAGACGACGTCGCCCAAGGGCGCCTCTTTGGTCAAAATCAACTGATTGACCATCGCGCCGGCGTCGTCCGCCGGTAAAATCTCCAATTCCAAGCCGGTCTCTTCGGCGAACCGGGCAAGCGCGGCATCGGACAAACTGAAGCTCCCGTGGGTGACCAGTTTGACGATTCGGGCGGCCGTTGCGGTCTGGCCGGCGCCGGCTGAGTTCCCGCCGGCTGAGCCGCCGGCCTGGCCGCATGCCGCCAGCGTGACCGCCGCGGCCAGCGCCGTGGCCGCGGCCAGGGCTCTGGGTCCGGCGCCCCGCCCCGCCCGGGCGCTTGTCAACCGAGTCATGATTCCTCCACATCAAAAGTTGGAGGGCGCCGGCCAAAGTGTTGTGACCGGTGGAGAATCTCGACTTCCTGCGCCGGCATTACCCGGTTCAGGTTCGAGGGTCTGCTTTGGGATGGACCCCTCAGCACTCTCAGCCGCTCGGCCGCCCAATCGCCTTGGCCGGGCCGGGTTGGCTCCCCTGTCGTTGCACCGGCCAGACTACCCTGTTGGTCATGAAATCACCGAAACGCATCTACGGCGCGCTGGCGGCGGTGGCCGCCGGCTTTCTCGCTAGCCGCCTGGTGAAACTGGTCTGGCGGGCGGTCAGCGGTCAGCGGGCGCCCGAAGACGCCGAGGATCTGACGGCCTCGACAATCCAGGTGACCGTTTTCGCCGCGCTTTTGGCCGCCGCCACGGCGGTGGCCCAGACCTTGGCCAGCCGGAAAGCTTTGGGGGCGTTGGCCC